>WQRL01000033.1 GCA_009786775.1 Oscillospiraceae bacterium | reverse complement strand
TTTTCTATAAAAAATTTCGTGAAATTGTATAAGAATTAGTTTGATATACATTATATTGTGTTTGCACCGTGAAAGGCTGCTTTTACCTACCCTATGTACTCGCGTATGGCATCTTCAACTGTTAAGTTTAATGTTTTGCCGTTAGTGACTGAGTACACTGCAAACTGGCGGTGTAACGCGGGCGAAATCCGCACATTAAAAGAACCCTTATAGGCCCTCGCCTTGCCCCCTTGATAAACCAGCCGCCGAACAGGGGGTGTGGCCAGTAACGGAGCCTCGTTTGGTTTTGGGCTAACATATTAGCCAATAGTTGACAAAACCATCAATTTCGGCTAAAATATTAGCTATGGATAATAATTCTTTCAAAACACCAAAGGAACTCTCAATGCTCATAGCTGCGAATGTGCGCAGCTTTCGGAAGCGGGACAAGCTCTCCATGAGGGCGCTTGCCGATGCTTCGGGTGTGAGCTATGGCTCAATTAAGCGCTTTGAGGCCACGGGTGAGATTTCCTTGACCTCATTACTCAAGGTCGCCATCGTGCTTGACTGCACAGATACTTTTGAAGAACTTTTTGCACTGGGGGCGCCCAGGTCTATACAGGAGATAATTGATGGGCATGGATAAAATTAACTTGCTTGAAGTACGCTTCAGAGACGAACCCATCGGATTGCTTGCGCTGCATAGGGAAAGGCTTGTAGCTTTTGAATATGCTGGCAATTGTTTTGGGTTGATAGGCGGGTAAATCAGATAGCCCCCATCACAACGCACCAAGTCAGCCGTCCTCCCTCCGACGAGCCGGAGGGAGGGCGGTCTTTGAGTATTTTTAATCCGTGAGCTGCACAATGATAGTGCTAAACCGCAGTCATTACGAAAATGGAGAGGGCTGTGCCTGCCTGTGCATCCATCAGGACACTGATTTGCACCTGGGAGAAATCGTTCACCAAACCTTTAAGCTCAGCAGAGTTTATGACCTCTGTGGCTCCGTCCCTCAAATCCCTGATTAGCGTTGTGCCGGTCACACCAGCTATAATAACTTCTCCCCCATGGTGAAAAGTTAGGGAGTTGGCGGGCAGCCCGCTATCTAGCGCAAGGACATTCGAGAACACGCCGGCGGTTGCGGAGAAACCGTTTCCAAGCTGAGTTAATGCAAACCTTCCTTGATTGGCTCCTTCAAATGCGTAAAACCCTGAGGCAATGTTGCCATCAGGCGCCTCCTGAAGCGCAATTGTGCCCGGAATCGGCCAATCTGCGGGAAGCCCCCAGGAAATCGGCTGCCCATTCTGGTCAAATGCGCGGACTGTTGTGTAGGAGCCTCCATCAATTTCAGCCCAGCCCACACCGCCGGATTGAATAAATAATATCGTACCTCTTCTCGGAAGCTCAGGCTGGTTCTGATTGCCGGCTCCCGCCCCCCCAACGGGCGGTTGCGGAGGTGGAGGCGGGGGCACCGGGACAGGTGGCTCAGCCGGCGGAGGCAGTAACGCCTCAATGGCCGCTTCCATCCTTTGCAGTCGCGACTGATTAATAACACCTCTTGCAAGCAGCTCATCAAGAGCTTGCGCCATTTCGCCAATCTCATCAGAATTTAAGGCACCCTCTTCGGCCAGCATTTCAAACAGAATGCTGCCCCTCGGCCCTTCTGTAAACAGTGCCCTAAGGCTCACAACCGCCAATTCCCCACGGGTCATGGTATTGCGTGCGGCATTGAACTCACCGCCTGTAATCCCTAGGATATCTGTCAGCTCCCAAGCCGCATTCCATGCAAAGTCCCCGCCACTTATATATCCAAGGGCGCGCAGCACAAAGGTCAGATATTCAGTTGCAGTTATTTCCGCAGTAGGGTTAAACCGGCCTTGCCCAACGCCGGTTGTCAGCCCTCGCGCATAAGCAAAGGACGCAATTCTTGCATTATATTCCCCCTGCACATCCGAGAAGGGATTGGGGTAACTGCTGGCGAGTGCCGCATCGTATACGCCCAGCAGCCTTGTAAGCATGATGAGCCCCTGCATCCGCGTGGCGGTTTCGCCGAGGGCAAAGTCCGGAACACCGCCTGTTTCGCTCACGCCTCTAAACAACCCTAGCTTGTGCAGTGTTTCAGCAGCTGCAAGCTCTGCACCAGCCTGTTGCGAAGCCGAAGCCGCCGCAGGCATCACCACCATAGAGATGAGCAGCAACATTGATAGCAGCACCGCTAATGTCTTTTTTATACTTCTATTTGTTTTCATGACCTTAACCCTCCTTCATTTTCTAAACTGCCGGTTACTATTGATTTCTAATCCAACTAATTTCAGCCGTTATTGTAGCACTTTCAGATTATACCTGTATGGGAAGTTTGTCAACTGCTATATAACGCAAACCTACTTAGCACAGACAGCGTTTACAACACTTAACATACACAAACTCCCCTGGCCGAAGCCAGGGGAGTTTGATTGCGTTTAGTTGTGCGTTAGACTAGAGTGTAGCCTAGTGCAGGAAGATTGCAACTACTGGTGAGCCTGTTGCAGCTACGTCTATGAGAACTGATACGAGGCGATCCGCAGCAATGCGGCCGTCATTAAGTTGCTCAAAGAACGCTGTGCGTGTCATTGTTGCGCTTGTTACAGCGTTAACAATCAGGACACCATTTGGAACTGCTGCAATGTGAGAATCTACGTTAAGTCCACCAACAATTTGGCTAGGTCTTGCGGAGCTGACAACAATGGTGTTTGCAAGGCCGTTGACAGTTGCTATATTACCCATTGTAACTATGCCTACGTTTGAACCTAGTTCGTCATCAAGGATTCCTGTTGTTACAAGTCTACCTTGAGCATCAATTGTTGCTGCTCTGAAACCTGCGCCATCTTCTGGAAGACCGTCAGTACCGGTTACGCCTGAAAGTGCTCTGAGTTCGCGCACGCCGTCTGCGTTAGTTGTCCAGAACATGTTGTAGCCAACACCAGCAATTTCGTCCCAGCCGCGTGCTACAGCTTCTACGAAGAAGAGTGTGTCGCGGTTTAGGTCACCCATTACAGCACCGTGAACTACGAAAGCAATTACGGTTGATGCGCCAGCAGCGTTTGTTGAAATGATAGCTTCAATGGCATCCGATTGGATTGTGTGATCTCTGTTTCTCACAGTAACCGCGCCATTAGCAGGATTGATGTAGAATACTCTACCTGTATTGTCGATTTCGAATGTTCCTACATCTGTTCTTACAGCTGTTTGACCTGCTGTTACTCTGTCAGTAGAAACATTGACTAGTGAAATTGAGCTAGGTGTTGTAGTACCGGTTGTGTTCAGTGCAAGTGTTGAAACTCTTGCATTATTTACATTTGGACCAACAGCAGGAGTCGCAGATTGAACATTAGCTGCTGCGCCCTCTTGAACAATGACAGCAATGGCGCCACGTCCAATTGGAACACTAGGATCAAAACCAGGAACAGCTTGATCTAAATGTAGTGTTACGTCTACTGCAGTACCATCAGTGTAGAAACCTCTTACAAAGTTCCTGAGTTGGTTGTTTGTAAGTGTTTGTAGAAGAGCACCTTGGCTAGGCGGGGTAGTGTTGTTATTACCTGAGTTAACAATTATAACATTACGGTTGCCTTGTGCTGCGCCGTCAGCGTGTACAACGAATCCGAATTCGTCAAGGAGAAGTGTTGCTTCTGTGTTAACTACGGTAGGATGTCTGAGAGCTTGTGCGCCTGCGGAAAGGACTCTTGCTCTTCTGTATACTTCACCGCCAACTGTGATTGTACCAGTGTTGCCACCGAAGTTAACCATGAAGATACCTGCGTTGTGGATCGCTGTTACTGACTCAGGAGCCGCAACTTCGCCCACGATGAACGCGCCGCCATCCCATACAGGTCTGACAAGAAGGAAGTCATTGATTGCAAGTGCTGCTACTTCTGCATGGTTGGGGTTAAGAACGCCAACATCAATTGCATCAGCAAAGCCAAATGTAGCTGTGCGGATACCAGGTGCAGGAGTGGTTTCGCCACCGAAGTCTGGAGTTCTGGTTGTCACTGTGCGAGTTTGGCCAGAAATAGCTGTCATGCGTGAAATGTCAGTTCTGATAACTGTTACAGCGATGATGTTGTTTGTAGCATCGTCAACGAATACTTCAACTTCTACGCCGTTACCGACATGTGCTTCGATGAATGCTGCAACGTTTGCACGAGTTGGGTTAATAAGAGTGTTGCTTGTGGCTGACAATAGACCAGGGTTACCCCAGTCAGCATTGTTAAGGAATGTGAAAGGATCATCATTTGCCGCAGCAGTTGTTCTGTTTCTGTTGATGAACTGCTGTGAACCGTTAACGAAGAGATCAACACCCCAGTTGGTTCCAAGAATTTGATTGTTAACATTCACGTTGGTTTGGCCAATGTTAAGAACGTTGAGATCTGCATCAATTGCGCCACGGCCTACGTGTGCTGTGTATCTTAGTCTTGCGTCTTGTGCATATGTGCCGATTTCGATACCACGTAGTGTGAATCTGTCAGCCGGACGGCCGAATTGGTCATGTGTCAGATTCCAGTGGAGGTTAATCGGTGATGGGTTAAATACTCTTCTGAAGATTGTTTCGAGGCGTTCGCCGTCACCAGCGCCGATACCTTGAAGCAATACAGGTACATAAGCTTGTCTGTCAGCACTCCAGTTTACGAAGCGTAGACCAACATCGCTACCTCTAACATTCATTGCATTGAATGCATAGAAGAATATTTCTTCACGAGTTGCAGGAGCTGTGAAGTCGGCATCACCTTGAAGGATACGCCAGCTCATGCCGTCTACAACTGCATTTGTTTGCCATCTTGGGCCTGTGTATTCGCCGTTAACGCCGAAGCCAACTGCGCGAAGGAACATTGTTGCGATTTCTGCGCCTGTTACAGATGCAAATGGATCGAACAGGTTGTCGCCAATACCGATTACGATGCCACGCTCATGGAGGTAGCCAATCGCGCCTGATGCGAATCCTAGACCGCTTACGCCGTCAACATCGCGGAAGCCTGTTTGGCTTGCAGGAAGTGTGTCAGCTGTGATTGGGCCGAGAAGTACGCGTGCAACTACTGTTGCTGCTTCTGCACGGTTTAGTGTGCGTTGTGGTGCTATCAGACCGTCTTCGCCGCGAAGGACGTTGACTGCTGCAAGCACGTCTAGCGCCATTAGGATGTCGCGCTCCTGTGTTACGTCAGCTGCATCAGGGAAATCAGCAATGGTTGCGAATTGGTTTGCACCTGCAAACGGAACCATTGTGAGTGCCATGACGAGTACAAGTAACACAGCTAAGGATTTTTTGAGTGTTCTCATGTAACTCTCCTTTCGATTTGTGCCCAAATTTGGGACTTTTAATTTGGAAGCGCAGTGCTTCCTTTACGAAGGCATGATAGCACAGGGGGAAGGGTAACGTCAATAATATTTCCTGTAATGTAATATTACTGAAACATAAAATGTTACACTTAACACGCCAGTAGAATCGGGCCAGTCGGACACGGGCGGGTGCTCTGTGGGGAAGTGGGGCGGCCGCAGTCCTGGAACACAAGTTTAGCATGGGCTTCAAATTTCCACCAGGGTAGACGTGACTGACGGAGGCCGCTCCACTTTTTCACAGAGCACTTGCCCGTGTTCGACGGATGGTTTTAGATGCCTGACGGAAGTATAACTCCGAGTTTCGCCAGCCTATCCGCCGAAAAACAATTTGGCGGTTGTGTTTTAGCCTCAGTGATGTTATATTTATTTGATACATTATAAATGTAATATGAGAGGATAATTTACTTCATGAGAAATAAATCTGTAGCGTTGATTTTGGCACTATGCCTTGCACTGGCGCTTGCTGTACCTGCACTTGGGGCAGCGAGCTTTTCAAATTTTGAACGGATTAGAGTCTATGATAACAGCTTTGCCGATGTACCGTCAAGTGCCTGGTTTCATGACGGAGTGCGCGATGCCTACGAGCACGGCATAATGATTGGGAGGGCTGAAGGGGTTTTTGAGCCCCACGGCAGGCTCACTATAGCCGAAACATTCAGGATTGCCTCAACAATTCACAGGTTGTTCCACACCGGCTCAGATGCTTTTTCTGGAGGAACTACTTGGTATGCACCGTATGTGGACTACGCCCGCAGAAACGGCATACCTGTGAGAGCCTTCCGCAATTTCAACGCATACATAACCAGATCTGATTTCGCCGTGATAATGGCGGGCGCTTTGCCTGATGAGGCTCTGACCCCTATTAACCGAATTTCTGACGGGGGCATTCCCGACGTTATGGAACGGTTTAGCTATGGACAGTCTGTGTACATGCTTTACAGGGCGGGTGTCCTGATTGGCTCAGATGCAGAGGGCACGTTTTTTCCGGGTAGAACTATGACCCGCGCAGAGGCGGCTACTATCGTGGCAAGAATGATTGATGCCGAGTTGCGCATTCCTATGACACTTGATGTCCCGCTTACGGCAGAACAGGTGTACGAAAAGGTCTCCCCTGCCGTGTTTTTCATAGAGGTGCTGGACGCTGAGGCTGAGGTTATCAAGACAGGCAGCGGGTTTTTCATCTCTGAGTCGGGTATGGCTTTGACAAACCAGCATGTCGTTGTGGGGGCCCACGCCCTGCGCGTCACTTTGTATGATGGCGAAGTTCTCTATTCCTCCGGCCTGTTTGATGTCAACCGCCGGAACGACACCGCGCTTATTCAAATTCCAGGTAATGGCTTCCCATATCTTGAAATCTCTGATACAGCTCCGCGCACCGGCGCTACTGTATTTGCCCTCGGCAGCCCGCTTGGCTTGCAGGCTTCGTTCTCAAGAGGGATTGTTTCCCAGGCACTGCGCGAGGTAGACGGCATGACTTTCATCCAGCTTGATGCAGCAATCTCCACAGGCAGCAGCGGCGGAGCCCTTATCGATGCTTACGGACGGGCTGTGGGTGTCACCACCGCCACTATGATTGGCGCTCAGAACATAAACTTAGCTGTGCCAATTGAGCTTTTTATGGAACTTAGTGCAGAGAGTTATGATTCCTTTGATTCGCTTATAGTCGATGTGGCTTTCTTCGAAGATTTTTTCCCAGCTCCTGATTTTGGTGCTCATTTTGGCGTTAGGCCGTGGAATACGGGCCCAGGGCAAGGCGGAAGGTCTTTTTCTTACAGGGTGGAGGACTTGCCCCGTCCTGTGGAGGATGTCATTGAGGAATACATAGACTTGGTTGAGCAGAATTTATTTGAGCGGATGGGCGATATGATTGTCAGCGGCAACTTGCTCATGAGATTTTATAACCCATGGCATGATGTCATCTTGTCCTTTGGGCCAGATGTCATCGACGGGGTTGAGGTTATCACGGTAAATGTGTCATAACGGGGTTGAAGGTACATGTTAAGCGTAGTTGTCAATACAATAGCTATTTTGGCCGGCGGGGCGCTGGGGCTTCTTTTGAAAAAAGGAGTCCCTGAGCGTTTTACTAAGGCAATAATGACGGGCATGGGGCTCGTGGTGCTCTACATCGGCATTTCGGGGGCCCTACAGGGAGAGAACCCTATAATACTGGTCGTGGCAGTCGCACTAGGGGCGGCTGCGGGGACGGCTATTAGGGTAGATGACAGGCTCAACACCCTAGGGGCTTTTATCGAAAAAAAGTTTTCTAAAGGGCAGGCCGACGGAGCCCCTTCTATCGCGCAAGGATTTGTCACCAGTTCCTTGCTTTTTTGCGTTGGCGCAATGGCGATTGTGGGCTCAATTAATTCCGGCCTTACCGGAGATCATTCAATTATTTTTACCAAGTCGGCGATTGACCTTATTTCTGCGATTTTCCTCACTGTGAGTTTAGGGTTTGGGGTTTTGTTTTCGGCGGGGGCTGTGTTTGTTTATCAGGGGGCGCTGGTGCTGCTGGCGCACCTTTTGCGGCCTTTGCTGGATAGTTATTCTTTGATTGCAGAAATCACTTCGGCGGGTTCTTTAATCATTGTGGCGCTGGGATTCAATATGATTGGGGTCACAAAAATCAAAGTGGCGGATTTATTGCCGGCGGTTGTAGTTGTGCCCTTGATTTATTGGGTTGTTAATCTGTTTATAGGTTAAAACGGAATAAAATAGCCTCCCGGAGCTACTTGCTTCTAAATTCTTTTGGGGTTGTGCCTGTTTGTTTTTTGAATACGTGGCTAAAGTAGTGAAGGTCGTTGTAGCCAACTTCGTAGCCAATGTCTGTGGTTCTTAGCCCTGTTGTTTTTAGAAGTTCTTTGGCTTTTTCAATCCTAACCTTTGTCAGGTAACTGATGAAGGTTTCTCCTGTTTCTTGGGAAAATATCATACTGAAGTGGTTTGGGGAGATATTTACTTCTTTTGAAACTGAGTTGAGGGATATATCCCTGTCGGCGTAATTTTCTTTAATAAATTTTTGAGCTTTTTCTAATACCTCGCTGTATTTGGACACCACTGAGCGCCCTCGGAAGGCTACTGTTTTTTCCAAAAGCGAAGTAAGCAGGGTTTTCATACTTCCGTGATTTGAATTTTCACTCAGGTTTGCGGCTACATCAGTGTAGCCGGAGAGGACTTCTTTGGGGTCGCCACCCAAGTCCTCTATTATTTTGGAGGCTCTTAGGAGTATATCTATAAATATGTAGTAGAGAAATATCAGGGAGGTTACGGCAGATTTGTCAAAGCTGTTCAGATATTCTTCGACGAATTTCGGCACCTCTGCCGATGAGGCGTAGCGGAGTTTTTCTACTAATGGCAGGTTGTTTAGGTCGGCCAATGGGAGCTTACCGCTGGCACTTATGTTTTGCACGCTTGCGACAAGGGCTTCGACACTGGTCCTTCTGTCTTTTGTTATTTTGCCTGATATGGTTTGCAGCGCGTCTAAGAGTTGGGCTGATGTGACCGGCTTTAGCAGGTAGTCGTCAACTCCTGCCGCAATGGCCTGTTTGGCGTATTCAAACTCGTCGTGGCCACTGAGGATTATTACTTTGAGCCAGGGCATTTCCTGTCTGGCTCTGCGGGAAAGCTCAAGTCCGCCCATGAGGGGCATTTCGGCGTCCGCTATGAGGATATCAGGTATAACTTCATGCATCAGCGATAGGGCCATCTCCCCATCGGCGGCTTCGCCTGCAAGGGTGTAGCCTGAGGCTTCCCAGTCTATACTTTCCCGTATGCCTGTGCGCGTGGCTGCTTCGTCGTCAACGAGAAATACTTTATACATATTTGCGGCCATCCTTTCACTCACTTAGGCACAAATAGACCAGAAGCGGTCATAAATATTTGTGCATAAGCGGCAGTTTCGCGCAAGCGGAAGCCACTCGCACAAACACATCCCTACCCATTAGCCGGTGCAGCTTGTGATTGTAAGCACAAGTACACATATAAGAACCAGCAGTACTACAGTCTCCCTTTTCAATGCCATCCCTGTCATCCCTCCACAGAAGACGCAGGGGGCGGGTGCAGTGCTTCCTGTTTAGAAAGCACTACACCTGACCCCCCGCTTCCTTTTCGACCATAATATATGAACAAATTGTGAATGTCAATATAAAATCACCGAAAAGTTTGTATATACTCGGCTGCTGGTTTCTGTAATTCGGCCAGCCGGGATAGCACCTTGACTTGCTTTTTGTCACTGGGCGCTGGGCAAAATCTCGCTGTGCCGAAATAAATCTCCCCGCTAAGCCCGATAATGAAGTGCTCGCAACGGCTTACATGCAATTTCTCTCTATGAATTCTTTGAGATTCTTGCCTTCATATTCATTTAACGCGTCTGCTGCGGCTTTAGCCTCCTCTTCAGTTTTCCAGAAAATATGGTTATAGATGCCGTCAGCTTCATTAAGGGCTTTGAAGCTCTCATTCCACTCGGCAATGGTATATTCTTCTCCAGTTTGGATTACTAAGTACTCTTTTTGCATGATTTCTTTTCCTCTCTGTTGGTTTGGTTTGTTATCCAGCGTGTTGTTGTGTATTTGCTATATTCGCAAATTTCTTATATTGTATGTTGAGATCCATATGTACTTTTGATCACGGCTGTGTTCAACTCCTGATATCTAATATTTTACTGAAATCCTTGATTGAGAAGCCACAAAATTTCATCACATCACGGTCGAGTTCACGATGTTCATTCAGCAATGACGTATGGAACAACATTGAGGTTTCGCCACACATGTCTGCAAAAGTGCTGTCCGGATGCTCAACCCCGTATACATCACAGAGCAAGCTGATCCAAAAGGAACGGCTCTGCCCTTTTTCATATCCTTTGTCTTTCCAATCTGTTGCGAATTTCTTTGCAGCAGACCTTTGTTGCACATCGGTCATATTTGTAAACCTCTTATTTTATTGAGTTCTTATATACTTCTGATTACGGCTGTTTGGTTTTTCCGGTATTGTCATTGACAACTTACCGGAGTCAATGAGTGGTCTTAATATTGTTTTCCTAAAGTAATTATTATGAGCCATTCCAAGATATTGTTTCATTTCTTCTCTCGTCCTTGCAACTGTGCAAAATTCAACAATTGCTTTCATTCGCACATCTTGGTCATCATGGTCACTGACTTGGTCACTATCTTGGTCACCTCTACTGACCAAGTCATAATTCATATTCTTCAGGACAACATGAAATGTCGATGGTGTTGAAATGAATTTCGGTGCATCTTCCTGCGTGTATCCGTAAAGATATTCCGTCTCTTCACGTATTTTTCGCAGACCACTACCTTGGCGTTCTGAAAACTCCAA
>WQRL01000032.1 GCA_009786775.1 Oscillospiraceae bacterium | reverse complement strand
GACTCTGCTTTTGCCGAGATCTACACTCGGCGGTAAAGTGCAGCGCGATGTGCTGGTTTTGGAATGTGATGAGCGTTATGCCCTGAGCATTTTCAAAGCGGTGAAGCCTTCAGCGGTTGTCGTAACCAACCTCTGCCGTGACCAGCTTACGCGCAACGGGCATCATGAATTTATAAGCGACTGCATAAGAGCAGCGGTTGATGCCGCAGGCAGTGAGGTGAAATTAGTTCTCAACGCGGACGACCCATATGTGGCAGCTCTGGCGTACCCGCAGGATTCACTTAATACAGAAGTGAAGCTAAGCAGAGATGTGGTATGGTTTGGGATAGGTGAAGATGCCGTGCCTAGCGAAAATGGCACATCAAGTGACAGCACCCCCCGCAGCAGCCCTTACAAATACGATGATGGCGCATTTTGCCCCCTATGTAAGCACCCCATGAACTACAACTTCAAAGTCACTGCGCATTTCGGCGGTTATTGCTGCGGCTTTTGTGGCTTCAGCAGGCAAGAACCTAGTGTTGAAGTAAAAAATATTGATTTCGGCTCAGGTTTAGTAGATATTCTCTGCTCAGCAGGGCTGGAAGTGCAGGCGGCGCAAGTGCCGGTTCCCATTAGAACCCGCCTCGCCATACCTAGCCTAATAGGCGCATACAACCTGGCAACCGCAATGGCTGCGGCCTCCACAGCGGGGATTTCCCCAGAGGCCACGGCACAAGCTCTGGACATGTACGGTCTCAAGGGTGGAAGAACTGTGAGCCTGACAATCGGAGGAAGAAACGGCATCTTGCTTATTTCCAAACACGAAAACTCAATGGCATATAACCAAAACCTCGCGTGGGCAGTTATGCAAAAGAAGCCCTGCACTGTTGTGATAGCCGTAGACTCCATCAGCCGCAAGTACTACACAAGCGAAACCTCTTGGTTATGGGATATAGGCTTTGATATTCTGGACAATAGCATTGTCGAAAACGTCGTCCTGACGGGCCGCTATGTAAGTGAACTTGCCACCAGATTTGCAATGTCAGCCGCAGCACCTGAGAAAATAAGCTATGCCGAGGATTTTAGCACCCTGAGGGAACATTTAGCCTCAAACACCAAAGGGGAAATCTATATCCTTACGTGCTTTTCAGATAAGGCCAAACTGCTCCGCAGCTTAGAGGATAGCTCTAAATAATCTATGAAGAAGGTGCATGCGGAAGCTGCGTGGCAAGAGCTGTATGGAAAGAGGCCTGCTGCGCCGCTCTCAAAGAGGTAGGATATGACAAAAATTTTGCACATTTACCACGACTTAATGAGCCTCTACGGCGACTGGGCAAATGCCGAAGTTCTGGCAATGGAACTTAGAACCCGCGGCCACGAGACCGTCATAGACAAGAAGAGCATAGGAGCCGAGGTTGATTTCGGAGCATATGATTTTCTATATATCGGCAGCGGTACCGAGCGCAGCGTGCTTGCGTGCCTAAATGATATAAGGCCCCGCAAGGAAGCACTCTTAAAGCGGATTGAAGAAGGTATGCATGTTCTCGCCACCGGAAATTCACATGAAATTTTCGGAAAAGCCATAACAGGCACCGATGGGACTAGGCATGAGGCACTGGGTTTACTGAATTTTGAAACGACTCAGGGCAATACCCGTACCACGGGCGACTGCGTTATAAAGGCTTCATTTATACCTGAAAAACTAATAGGCTTCATTAACCGCGCAGGAATTGGCCAAAGCGGTAATACGGATAGGCCTTTTCAGTTGGAGCTGGGCGCAGGCTCAAGTGACAAATCGAAAGAAGAAGGCATACTATATAACAATCTGCTGGGTACATACATCACAGGTCCGGTTTTAGTGAGAAACCCGCCGCTGCTCAAATATTTTGCAGATAAATTATTAGGCGGTGAAAGTAAGCCTCAGATAGAGGACGGTGCCTGCGCTGATGAGAAACCCTCAAGCGGCGGGCAAGGCAGCCAATCATTTGGATTTTTTGCAGACGCAGCCTATGGCAAAGCGTTAAAAGAGCTCTCAAACAGAGCCAGTCAAAGTTCATAGCTGTTAAGACATGCGTTCCCAGGGGAGAAAGCACGGAAGCACCTGAATAGTTTAACGAAATTTCAGTTGAGGGGAGGACTGTAAAGCGTTAACAAATTGTTCAAGTACTATTCGGAACTTTTGCGCATTTCTTTCCGTCTGAATAAGCGAAAAGAAAATTTCTAGAATTTGGAGGAAACAACATTGAAAAGGGCATTATCTATTTTGATGGTAGTCACATTGATGGCTGCATCGCTGACAGGGCTGGCAATGGCCGCCGATAACGAAGCCGCACCTTACTATCTATCAGTTACAGGTGCAGTACTTGCAGTAGAAGAATCTGAGTTTGGTTTTAGTGTAGAGATTGCACTGCCGGATACTGACCGTGAGGCCAGAGCATTTCTAAACATCACCGACAGGACAGTATTCCCGTTTGAAGAAGAAATAAATGTGGGCGACACAGTCACAGCATTCTACATTGCAAATGCTCCGATGATTATGATTTACCCGCCGCAATACACGGTAGCGGTTTTGGTAAACGGCGCACCTGCAAGTGACACAGTCACAGTTGACCGTTTTAACCCGATGGAAGGCGAAGTAAGAAGATATCTCTCCCAAGCAGGCGATCTTATTGTCAACATCGGCCCTGACACAGAAATCGTACTAGCTGATGGTCAGGAATTCGCAGATGGCAACATCGACGGCAGACGCCTTGTAGTTATCTACTCAATATCTACAAGAAGCCTTCCGCCAATGACAACACCATCCAAAATCATCGTACTGTTTGAAGATGCTGTAACAGGCCCACTGCCGCTAAGTCCAGAAGATTTGCCAGAAATGCCTGTGACAACACTTCCTGCACCAGCTCCCGTAACACCGTGGACACCGCTGCCGGCACCGGCTCCAGTAACACCTTGGACAACACTCCCCGCACCAGCTCCCGACAGCATTAATGCAAGCGGCTGGCCGATTCAAGTAAACGGCAACCCCATCACGGCTCCGGCAGCATTCCAAACAGGCTATACAGTCATGGTTCCGCTCAGAGCGATTGCAGAAGCCCTCGGCTATGAAGTCGAATGGGATGCCGCAACCCGAAGCATCCGCCTAGGTGTGGCAATCAACACTTGGATTGGAAGCACCGAAGTTCACATCGGCAGAATGGCTCCACAGACTATTTCAATAGCTCCCGGACTCGTCGATGGTTCAACCTTCGTGCCCCTAGAGTTCTTTAGGGTGATCGGCATCAACAATGCATACGCATTTGAAGGCCAGATAGTGATTGACAACATTAACGAACCCATGGAATAATATTCCGGAATAAACAAACTCAAAATCACGCGCCTGCGGTTTAAGCCCCGCAGGCGCGTGATTTCTTTATCAAAAATTTTACAGCCTCTTTGCTATCTCGCCAATAAATTCCCAAGAATCCACAGCCCTGACAGCGGTGCCGTCATCCACCAGCGATGCGAGGTCTGAGGTCATAACCCCGTCACGCAGTGTGTTAAGGCTGGCCGCTTCAAGCCTGCATGCAAAATCCTGTAAATCGTCTAACTTATCCAGTTCGCCGCGCTTTTTTAGTGCGCCCGTCCAGGCAAAAATCGTTGCAACTGGGTTGGTTGAAGTGCGTTCGCCTCTAAGGAACTTATAATAGTGTCGCGTGACCGTGCCGTGAGCTGCCTCGAACTCATAATGGCCGTCAGGTGAAACCAAGACACTTGTCATCATTGCAAGAGAACCAAATGCGGAGCTAACCATGTCACTCATAACATCGCCGTCGTAATTTTTGCACGCCCATATGAAGCCACCCTTAGAGCGCACCACGCGGGCCACGGCATCGTCAATAAGAGTGTAGAAAAACTCAATACCCGCTGCCTCAAAGCGGATCCGGTAAGCCTCAAACTCAGTCTCAAAGACATCTTTGAAGTGGCCGTCATAAACCTTAGAGATTGTATCCTTTGTAGAAAACCACAAATCCTGCGTTGTATCAAGCGCGTACTGGAAGCAAGCTCGGGCGAAGCTCCGAATGCTCTCATCTGTATTATGCTGCCCCAGCCAAACGGCGGAACCGCCCACTTTGGCCACAGATATACTCTGTTTAGCACCGCTCTCACCCCTAAAGGTCAGGGTGCACTCCCCAGGCTCGCCTGTAATCAGTTCAGCAGCCTTGTATACATCTCCGTAGGCGTGGCGGGCTATGGTGATGGGCTTCTCCCATGTCCTCACAGTGGGCTTTATATTGCCTGTTATTATGGGAGCTCTGAAAACAGTGCCGTCGAGAATCCCGCGGATTGTGGCATTTGGCGACTTCCACATCTCCGTAAGCTCAGGATATTCCTCCATCCTCTGCTTATTCGGCGTTATGGTAGCACACTTGACAGCAACGCCGTACTTCTTAGTGGCATTGGCGGCCTGCGTTGTGACCCGGTCTTGCGTGCTGTTGCGGTTTTGCAAACCGAGGTCATAATACTCGGTTTTTAAGTCCACATATGGCAAGATGAGCTTGTCTTTAATTAGCTTCCAGAGCACGCGGGTCATCTCATCCCCATCCATCTCAACCAGCGGTACCGCCATAATAATTTTTTTCATGTTCTCACTCTCCTAAAATGTAACCTTTATACGGCTTGAGGGGCGTAGCCGCCCCCCAAACTTAATATTTATTTTTTGCCTAACCTAATCCAGCCGTTTGAGCCAGATTGTGAGGACGCTGTCGGCGTATTCCACCTTTGCCTCATCGCAGAGCATTCCTATAAGCGTAAGCTCGGAATCCACATCCGACTCTCCAACAAGCTCCCAGTATTGCTGTTCGACATCTCTTTGCCTAGGGGCACTCAGGGCAGTTTTAAGAAACTCAAATTCGGAATCCGTTATTAGCTCAGGGCAAGCTCTCATCAGCAGTGTAACGGCTCCGTCCTCTTCCTTAATGTCCAGGTGATACTCCTTGGCTCCGTGGAGCTGGCAATATGATAGCAGCTCGCTGACAATGTTCATCGTTTTCTGAAATTTAATCTTCATGGTTCTTTCTCATTCTTTCAGATATAGTTATGATTGGAAGCAGGATCATTGCGATGAAGCCGGCTGCAAATCCGTTGTTGTAGAGGTTCATGCCTCCACTGAGTTCGCCGACATGCATTGCCACGCTGACATGCAGGAAACCCGCGATTATGCCCCAAATCCAGCCGAACTGGCCGGCTAGGGGGGCGAGAGCCGCAGCGAACAAAATTGCAGCCACATTTGCGGGGGTTGTGAAGTCCCAGACATTTAGATATGCCGACAGGACAGCTCCGATGAGGATAGGCACCACGTTTTTCATGTGCTTTCCGAAACAGGCAAAGCCCACCATAGTGAAAATGCCCGCTATGGAAATGCCGTTTAGCTCAGCACCTATTGCCAGAGTTACAGCGGTGGCGAAGGCGCAGAGAATCCCCATGTTTATATAAATGCTGTTTTTGTACAGGAAATAAAAGTCTGTAATCAGGCGCCCTGTGTGGGAGTGGAATTTTTTATACTTTTCAAAATTCGCTTTCGGCCCGCCCTCCGAGAACAGGCCTCCGCAGATTAGCACAGCAGACACGAAGAACAAAATAATGGCCAGGGGAAGGTTGTTGCCTGTGCTATAGACACTGACGGACTCAATATCCCTGCCCATGCTGCGCAGGCTAGTGGATAGAATCATTGAAATAAGCCCGCCTGCAAAGCCCATGCTGTACAGGTCATATCCGCTGTGCATCCTGACCATATGAGCCGAAACAGCGGGGAATATAAAGCCAATAGCCACACCGAGCACAATGCCGATGGTCATTTCTATAGGCAGCGGGAGAACCCCCAAGAAGCTAAAGTCACTGACGACGGGTGATAGGGTTGCAACGAGCAAAGAGGCCAGCGAATAGTTGGTATAGGGTTCTTTTTTATATCTTGAAAAAAGCCAGACACCCACGGTTAGGGGAATCATATTGTAGACATTTTTGCCGAAAAAAGCAAAACCGGCAGTGACCCACAACGCCATAATCGTTGCGCCGCTGGGCTTGGCATCCCCGCGCAGGAGCATCACGATACTCAAAATGCCCACGACGCCCGCATTTACAAAAGTCGCCCCTATTCCGCCTACAGCCACGAAGTCGGTAATGAGAATGACGCGGGATGTAATAATTCTCAAGAAGCCCTCAAAAATATATGCCGGGCTATCAAGGATAAAGGCGATAGCCAAAAAACCTATATTTATAGAGAGCATCAGCGCGTATGGAAATGGTATATTAAAACGCTTTTTTGCCATTTCTTCCATAACTTCCCCCGGTGAGTACGAATATTTCAAAAATCACAAATTATAGCATAACATATTTACAGAATCCCAACAAGCCCCCAATAGAATCTGCTAAACACCAGCAAGGCAGCCGTCACGAATATATACAGTACTGAGGCCGTCCTGAGATGAGCGGGATTCCAGCCGCCTTCGCCAGTTACCGATTCGACCTGGACAATCCAAGGCTGCATATAGCGGAAGAAAAATGCACCCGACACAACAACTAGGACTGATGTGGTTATAAGGGGGTGGAAACCGTAGTTTTCGTAGAGGAAAGGTGTTGCAAGAGAAACAATTGAGGCAGTAATCCAAGCCTGCGCCACATCAAGAAACCGCAGCAAAAGGCAGATGCCGAACAGCGCCATTATGAATATCAGCGGGCTTGCGGTTATGTGTGAAATAACCCCGGAAAGATGCGGGGTGAGCCATGTGGTGAGTCCTGAAACATTGAAGATATTTGTAAAGCTGAGCATTATTCCGAAAAACATTATAACATCCCAGTTCCCGTTGACAGACACATCAGGTACGGTAAACACCCCGAAAAAGAGCATCAGGATAAGAGAGCCTAGGAGAACCTGATTTGCTGTGATAGGAAGAAATACTTGCAAAATGAGGAATATGAATGTTACAACAAGGGCTATAAAGCAGCCGCGCTCCTTTTTGTCCATAGGGCCCAAGTCGTCATACATCTGCTGAATCTGCGCCTTTGATATGTGGAGCTTTTCATCGGGCTTTAATACAAAGTAGAGTATTACGACAAAAATTATGCTAAAGAGCATCCAAGGAGCCATCACAACAGCCCAAACCTCAGGAGTTACCATGTCGCGCATGGGGCCCGCAGGCAGAAAGTTAACAAACGCCGGCCCAAACAGCGAGCCATTAAGCCAGACCAAAGACGGGAAAATACTCAAAAACCAACAGGATATTATGATAAGTGAGCGCCCCTTGCTGCCCTTCTCCAAACAGCAAGCATCCGCAACACTCACGGCAATTGGTGTGAGCATAAGAAAGCGCACAGTTGCTATGGGGGTTATGAGGGCAAACAATATCCCCACAACCAGCCAGCCGATGAGGATTCTGCCATAGTTTAGGTTCACCCGCTTAAACAAAGTCAAAACAATGCGCCTGCCAAGCCCCGTAATTCTCAAGGCGGTGCCGATGAACATAGCCGGTATAAGCAGCCATAGGGAGCCGCTTGAAAAGCCTGTAGTGAGCTCCTGTATAGGAATCTCTGCAATGAGCCCGCCCAAAATTACAATGGCGGCTCCGATTAGCATCGTCCCGCCGGCAGGCCTGAAAACCCAGACGGAGATAGCTGCAATCAACGCCCCAAGCATGGTATGCCCCTGCGCCTCCAAATCTCCGAAGGGTCTGATTAGTGCAATTAGAATGCCCAGTGTCATAAAAACGAGCGAGAGGATAAGCCTTGGCGAGATTATGTTTTTCTGAATTGTGTCCATCGGTGCCTCCAAAAAATACTCAGATTGTCCGATTGATTATATTCCTAGGTGAGCAGATAGTCAAGTAAAACGGGACGCAAAATGGGCGCATGAAAAAAGCAGTTGAAATTTTGCTGCAAGTGGTGTACAATCTAAGGACGTAATAAATAAAACAATGGAGGAGAAAATCGAAATGAAAGATAACAAAGTTATGATCTACGCTATCTGCGGATTTGTCGCAGTTGCCGCAGCCGTCACCGCAATTTACATCTTCAGGGAGCAAATCGCAGACTTTTTCGTGGATGTCAAAGCCAGAATTGATGAAAAAAGACTCAGTGTCGGCGCAGAATATGCCGACGAATTCGAATAAACTGCATACGAAACAAAAACCCGGCTACAGCCGGGTTTTTCATTAGGCAGAGCAAGGCAGAAAGCTAATGAAACTATCCTATACAGCATTAGAAAAAGATATAGGCAGAACTGTGCACTCCATTATGAGAAAGGAACTGCGCATTTCGGCCACCATGATGCGCCGCCTGAAACAGTCCGATGCAATAAGCGTTTCGGGCACTTCAGTTTTCACAAATTTTGCGCTATCACAGGGCGACACCGTGACGATAGACCTAAGTGCAGCAGAACCGCCCTGCGACAACATTCCCGAATTTGCTGATATAGAAATCCTCTTTGAAAATGAAGGCATCCTTGCCGTAAACAAACCGGTAGGCATGCTCATTCACCCCTCCCGCGCAAGGCATACAGGAACTCTGTCAAACTATGTCGCAGGATACTTAACCGCCCCCTGCCATGCGGTAAACCGCCTAGACAGGGACACCAGCGGAGTGGTGCTATTTGCAAAAAACAGCTACATGAAGCACCTAGCCTCCCAATCCCTTTCAGCCCCGGATGCAAAAAAAGAATACCTCGCCCTTGTATGCGGAGAAATTTCGGAGCAAGGCACTATTGACGTGCCCATAACTAGGCTGGAAGAACGAAACCTTATTAGAGTACCCTCGCCGGGCGGCCAGCGGGCCGTCACACACTTTCAGCGCCTAGAGCTAATAATCGGAGCCACCAGCTCACTGACGCTGGCCTCACTTGTGAAATTTAGCCTAGAAACAGGCAGAACCCACCAAATTAGAGTTCACTGCCTCCACATAGGCCACCCCATACTAGGCGACAAACTATATAGTAACGAATCATCAACAGCGGTATCACAATCCCTCGGCATCACAACCCAAGCCCTCCATGCCCAACTCCTAGGATTCACAGAACCGCTATCAGGCCAGTACATAGAAATAACAGCCACCCCGCCATTTCTGGAAGCCATTTCAGCCGGTTCTTTTGCCGATGCTTCAAGCGACGGCGTTGTTTCGGAGTGATTTTGAGTGGCTGATCAAACGCAAGTTCAAGCGCAGTTCGAGCGCAAAAAAATGCAGTTCAGGCGCAAAAAAATCCCTTGCATTTTCAAGCCGGATATGCTACCATACTAAAGCTAATAACTGCACCCCATGCGCACTAAACGCAAAAACCAGCGAAGCGCAGTTTGCAGCAGTGAGGCCCAGTAGTTCAGTTGGTTAGAACGCCAGCCTGTCACGCTGGAGGCCGACGGTTCGAGTCCGTTCTGGGTCGCCAATTCAATATTACGCTGCGGTGTGAAACACCGCAACGTGCTTTCGTAGCTCAGTAGGCAGAGCACTCCCTTGGTAAGGGAGAGGTCGGCAGTTCGAATCTGCTCGAAAGCTCCAACCTAACCCGTAGACCGCAAGGCTTGCGGGTTTTGTGCTGCGGCTAACATTTAGCTTGTAGCTAGCGCGCAGTGAAACCGTTGTGCCATGCGTGTTTTAGCGGTATTTGCTTGCTGATAAGATATGTCGTTTACATGCAAAATGGACTGATTTATTCACCGCAGAACCAGCAGAAAAATTTGCTAATTCATAGTTGCTTACAGGGGAATCATTTTTGCGAGTATTAGCAGACTTGCTAATACGGTCATTTTATATTTGTGTGTTTTCAGCTAACACTAAGCGCTCATATTAGCAGAATTTACAGATTGGATTGCTCGTGTTAGCAACTCGGGATTGCTCATGATTAGCTCCGCCAAGAGCTGCACATCTGAGGAAGTAGACTGCTGGGATTGTGTTGACTTTTGGTTTCCGTAAAAGCTGTGTTCCATTTTCTGGGCGAGTTTTTTGCGATCCTCTTCGATAATATGGGCATACCGCTTTGTAACCATATCAGGGCTACTCCATCCTCCCTCAGCTTGAACAGTTTTCAAGTCACCCTGTGAGAGTTTGAGTTTCATTCCTGTGCTGGTATGGCGGATGCTGTGAAAAACAACATCTTCTGCTTTGGCTAGAGTTTCGGGTCCTATTTCTGTGAGTATTTTCTTGAAATGCCTATTCAAGTTTTCTCTCATAATAGGCCTGCCATTTGCCTGAGCGATGATGAAGCCATAGTCAGTATAATCTGCATCGCCAAAATCAATCCTCATTTGCAGTTGCATTTCTCTTAACGCTTGCAATTTCTTTATAACGGTATCCGGTATATAGACATTGCGTATACTACCCTCGGTCTTTGGCTGTTTTAGTACGATTACGCTCTTAGTGCCGGGAAAAAGACTTGGAAGTTCACAAAGGATGTCCATTTTTGTGAGTTTTTTAAGATTCTCCTTTTTCACCCTGTCAATTGTCCTGTCAACGAAAAGCACTTGCTCAGGCATATCAAGCCTGTCCCACTGCGCCCCGCAAATCTCACCTGCGCGCATACAGCCGGCTAATGCAAGTTGTACTGCACAGTGTATAACATAGTAGTTGTAGTCATCGGGGCGGTCAGTATGCTCAAGCACCTGCATGACCTGCTCAGGAGTCAGAATCTGGCGAACCTTTTCCTTATATTCAGGCAAAGTTGCGTTATCAAATGGGTTCTTTTCTATATAGTCCCATCTTTTTGCTTGATTAAAAGCACAGCGCAAAAGTTTGTGAATGTCATGAATGATGGAGGGGGAAATGTGTTGGCGGCGAGGTTTTCCGGCTGTTGTAACCGGCTCGGATTCATGCAGAAGAAAGTGGTAGAAATCATCAATATCCTTTGTTTTAATACTGGCGAGCTTCTCGGTTCCCCTGTGAGGATAGACGTAATTATTCAACAAT
>WQRL01000031.1 GCA_009786775.1 Oscillospiraceae bacterium | reverse complement strand
GTGCTGCACCCCGAAATTTTGGCAGCCATAAGAGCGCTCATGCCCACACCGCCGCAGCCGAAAACTACCAAAGACGAGCCTGGTGCCGGTTTTGCGCGGTTGAGAACGGAACCTGCACCTGTCATAACGCCGCAACCAAGGGAGCAGAGCTTCGCCAGTTCCTCATCGGAGCCGATATCGACAGCTACCGCATTTCGGGCATCGACAACGGCGTGGGTAGCAAATGAACCCTGACAGAAAAAAGACGAAACAGGTGTGCCGTCTTGAGAAAGGCGGCGCGTATTATCCTTGTATGTGCCTGTGAAGAATAAATCATTGAGCTTGTCGCATGCGTACGGAGCCCCCTCAATGCAGTAACTGCACATGCCACAAGATGGGAAGCCCACAATGACCCTGTCTCCTTTTTTTAGAGAGTCAACGCCGATGCCGGTTTCTTCCACGATTCCGACGCCTTCGTGGCCAAAAACTGCGGGCAAGGCTACAGGGATGAGCTGGTTCATGCCCGCCAAATCTGTATGGCATACACCGCAGGCCACGAGCTTTACTAAAACCTCGTTTGACTTGGGTGGGTCAAGCTCCAGCGTCTGGACATCAATCAGTCCCGGTGCATGAGTGATAGCGGCTGTTATTTTCATATAAATAGACTCTCCCCTGAATGAATATCATTATAGGTATGATTAATTTGGTGCGGATTTTGCATACATTTATACCATACGTTTGGGGGAAATGTCAATAAAATAGAACTTTTTGCGGGCAGTCTTTATAGAATAAAGTTTAAGTACAGGAGTCAGTCCAAAATGAGTTTAGTGCATGGCGGAGTTTGCGCAAAAACAAATTTTTTCTAATTCAAAATGTTGACATTGCACCATAGTGTGATAAAATTCTGGGGGCATTTATAGCGAAGTTCGTAAGTATTTAGGCCTAACAAACGAAGGGGAGTGCTTGAAAAATTAAAGCAATCCTCGGGAAATGCGGCACTTGCGCCCTTTGTGGAAAACAGCAGATGATGCACAAATGCCGTCCTTTATGGTGGTTGTTTTGTGCCTGAAAATTATAGGAAGGAAAGGTCATTCAAATGAAGTCTGTAGCAGTTACAAAAGTTGGTAAGTTAAACACGGATAATGAGGCGGACAGAGGCGTAATTTTGGTGCGCGACATACCCGAGCCTATTTTGGAGGACGAGCAAGTCCGGATTAAAGTTGCGTATTGCTCAATTTGTGGCTCTGACCCGCACTGCATGGAGGAAAATATCTTTAATTGGGACGTGCCGTTTGGCGTTGGGCACGAAATGTCAGGTGTAGTGGTTGAAGTCGGCAAAAAAGCCACGAAAAGAGGGCTGAAAGTCGGAGACCGCGTAGCGGGCAACTTCCTCAATTTCTGTGGTACCTGCTATTACTGTGTAAATGGGCAGGAACAGTTTTGCGAGCATTGCAATGAATCAAACCAGCCCTGCATGTCTGAGAATGTAACATGGCACGAATCTCAGGTATACAAAATTCCTGACAATGTCAGCCTCAAGGAGGCCTGCCTATTGGAGCCTGTGTCGGTTTGCGTCAGGGTGATGGACAAGGTGGATGGAAAAATCGGTCAACGTGTCGCCATAAACGGCGGCGGGCCTATAGGGCTTTTGTGCTTGCAAATGATGAAAATGATGGGAGCTGTAAATCTTACATTATTCGAGCCGCTTGAAGCTAGGCGCGAGCTTGGCAAAAAATATGGAGCAGATTACTGCGTTGACCCCATATCTCAAGATGTAATAGAAGTGTCAAATGAAATCACAGGCGGGATGGGCTTTGACGTGGTTATAGAAGTTTCAGGAAACCTCAAAGCGGCTTACACCATGCCTGAGATAATGGCAAAGGGCGGCAAGCTCATGTATGTCGCCATGTATCCAAACGACCATGAAATGCCTCTTAACCTCTGTAAAACATTTTTTAACAAGGAACTGACACTTACGGGAACATATGTTTCACCCTATGCGTTCCCGCGCGCTACGCAAATTATGCCGCGCCTGCAACTCGACGACTTTACTGCTGCGGTTTATGATATCGACGATGTGCAGGAAGCCTTTAAGGCACAGGTTTCAGGCAAATATCCCAAAGTGTTAATCCGCTGTAATCAGTTTAAGGGAGAATAATTTGCCAGTTAAATATTAAGAGAATGTTACAAAATTAAGAAAGAAGGAGTGTTTGTCTTACAGTGAGAAATTACAACATCGACATCGAAATGGTAAAAGAACTGGAAGCTAAGTGCGTAAAAATACGCAAGGACTTGCTTAACTTCATTTACCGCATAGGAATGGGGCATCTCGGCGGGGAGCTATCCATCGTTGAAATGAGCGTAGCCCTATACTACAAGTATATGAATTACGACATCAAAAATCCTAAAATGGAAGACCGCGACAGACTGGTGTTATCCAAGGCGCATTGCTCTGAAACGCTGTATACTATTTTTTCGGATATGGGCGCATACACAATGGATTACATGGTGGAGCATTTCGAATCGCTTGACACTGCGGTGTTTGGTATGCACTGCAACCGCTTGTATTGCCCGCATATTGAAGTTTCGGCAGGTTCGCTTGGGCATGGGCTGCCAATCGCACTGGGCTTGGCACTTGGAGCCAGAAAGCAGAAGAAAAACTGGCGCACATTCTGTATTACAGGAGATGGCGAGCTAAACGAGGGCACAAACTGGGAAGCCTTTATGGCGGCGTCTCATTACCAGCTTGGAAATCTGGTGTGCATAATTGACAAAAATCAGGTTTCAATGACAGGTTTTACGCGGGATGTAATGAACATTGACCCGCTTGGTGAAAGGCTGCGTGCATTTGGCTGGGATGTAAGGGAGATTAACGGGAACAACATGTACGAATGCTGTGAAGTGCTACAGAATTTGCCACCTGCGGAACCTGAGTACAGAAGAAAACCCATTGCCATCATAATGAACACAGTCAAGGGCAAGGGTGTTGATTTTATGGAAAACGACTACAAGTGGCATGGCGGAGGAATTGGTGACGAAGACCTCAAACGTGCGCTTGAATCAATAGACAAAACCGGGAGGGTTAGATAGATGTCAGTAAAAACTACTTTTAACTTTGACCAGATGCTGTCCAATGCCCGCGAGGCCTATGGCGAAGAGCTTTTCCGCATGGCGGAAGAGGGGATAGACTTCGTATTTACATACACCGATAACGTGGCTGAGTCAACCTCGGCGGGCAAACTTTTGAAAAAATATCCCGAGCGCTGCTTTAACTTCGGAATTGCCGAGCCTAACCAAGTTGGCGCGTCCGCAGGCATTGCGTTGTCTGGACAAGTTGTGTTTGCCCAAGTGTTTGGCCCATTTCTGTCTCTTCGTGCGGCCGACCAAATCCACACAGATATAGCATACAATGATGTCAATGTAAGGCTTATAGGTACGCACTCCGGGCTTACAGCGGCAGGAGGGCCGACACATAATACCATAGCCGACCTCGCACTTTACAGGGCGATTCCGAACCTTACCATCTGCGTTCCGGCAGACGCTGCCCAGTGCTGTAAAATAATCAGAAAGTCCATGGACTTCAAAGGTCCGATGGTCATCCGCATCGACCGCGGCGGCTCACCAGATGTCTACGCATCTGATTATGAATACGAAATAGGCAAGGCGATTGAAGTAAAACCCGGCAAAGACGTCACGATTATCTCCTGCGGCTCAGCCGTTTACTGGTCCATGATGGGCGCAAAAATACTGGAGGAAAAACATGGTATCAGCGTAAGGGTAATAGACATGCACACAATCAAGCCTTTGGATGTGGACATGATTATAAAATGCGCGCGTGAAACAGGCAATGTAGTGACAGTCGAAGAGCACTCCATAAACGGCGGGCTGGGCGGAGCAGTTGCGGAAAGCCTTATGGAAGCGGGATTTGACGGCAAATTTAAGCGCATAGGCCTGCCGGATGAATTTGCGCTGCTCGGAGACCCTGATGAAGTCTATAAGCATTACAAGATGGACTCGCAGGGGATTGCAGATCAAGTTGCCGAACTTCTTGGAAAGAAATGAGAGGTGTAGGATATGACTGAACCTATTAAAGAGTTCTCGCTGGATTTGTTTAGCCTTAAAGGCAAAACCGCCATAATAACGGGGGGCAACACAAACCTGGGGATGGGCTATGCAGTCGCATTTGCAAAAGCGGGGGCAGACTTATTCATCCCGCATTTCACAGGTGATATAGACGAGGTGAAAGAAAAAGTTGAAGCAGAGGGGCGCAAAGTGAAGTTCCTCAGAGGCGACTTGTCTGACAAAAGCTATGTCCGTGAAATAGTCAAAAGCTGTATTTCCGGGTATGGCAAGATTGACATTCTCATAAATAATGCGGGAGTCAATCATTTTGAGGACTTCCGTACATTCCCCGATGAGAAATTTGAGCAAGTGGTAGATATTAACCTCAATGCCTGCTATTACTTGGGCAATGAAGTAGCGAAAGTAATGGCCGACAACGGAGGCGGGAAAATAATAAACATAGGCTCCGTACTCTCCTTTACTGCCGATGTTATGTGTCCGGGTTATGCGGCGGCTAAACACGGCGTGATTGGGCTGACCCGATACTTTGCCAATAATGTCGGCAAGTACAACATACAGACCAATGCGCTCTGTCCGGGCTTTATCAAAACCGAAATCAACTCGGATTTGAGCGATAATCCGGAATTTTACAATAAAATTACAAACCGCATCCCAGCAGGCCGCTGGGGTACACCTGAGGACTTAGTGGGAACGGCGGTCTTTTTGGCAAGCCGTGCATCTGATTATCTAAACGGCTGGGCAATCAGCGTTGATGGCGGGTTTTCGACCACATTATAGGGCTGAAATACACTGGCACGGCAGCCGGGGGATGGCTTAAGGACAGTTTGTGTGGGTTACGTAATCAGCCTGAGAATAAATTTTACAAAAATATCAAAAAAATATTACAAATTATGAATTAATTGTGTTGACAAATGGATTGAAAAAGGGTACTCTATGCGTGGTCAAACAGAGACCCAAAAACTGACAGAAAATGGAGGATTTTGTTAAATGAAGAAAAACAGGAAATTAATCGCATTGGCTCTTGGTATGGTTATGGCGCTTACGCTGCTTGCGGCGTGTGCTCCGGGTACCGACGGGCCACCAGCAGATCTGGCTAGGCCGGAAGATGCCATCGGTGCAGGTGAAGAGGGTGTTATAGAAATACCTACTACAGACATAGCAGCCGATGCACAGTTTGCAGACCATGTAACAGTTATCGTTGATAACAATGTGCTTTCAGTTATGAACCCCTTCAGCCCTGCGGCTGCGGGTACATCCACAAACTGGGTGTTCACAATGGTTCATGACCGTCTGCTCAACCTTGATGCTGATGGTGCCAGCTTCAACCCAGGACTCGCACTGACTTACGAAACTACTGACTTTCAGACATTTAGGCTCACATTGCGCGAAGGCGTAACATTCCACAATGGCGACGCTTTCACAGCGGCTGACGTTGTTTGGACAATAACCGCCGCACAGGAGTATGGACTTGGTTCTTCCGCATTTGACCAGTGGAGACCCGTTCAAACTGTAACAGCAATTGACGACTTCACAGTTGAAATCGTTCTTGAAAATGTTGACGTTGACTTCCTGTTCGCAATGACAAGACCTATGTCAGGCATTCTAAACGAGAGAGCCTGGAGAGCACATCCGGATACCGGCGCACATATCGGTACAGGTGCGTTTATCATTGACGAGTTCATTTCAGGCGACTTGGTGCGCATGAGCCGTAACCACAACTGGTGGAATACAGATCATGGTTATGAGCACATAACTGAAAATGTAACACTTCGTTTCGTTCCAGAAATGCCTACCCGTACAGTTATGGTACAAACAGGCGAAGCACAGTTTAGCTTCGGCACACCTCCTGGAGACATGGACTGGTTCATGGATAGCCCTGATTTCCAAGTTGTAACAACCACATCAAACGACCCGCAAGGTTTGGCATTTAACTTGGCCAACCCAATCACAGGAGACTACTACTTCAGAAGAGCTGTACTTCACGCTCTTGACAGAGAAGCTATCGGCTTCGGTGCAGCAGGTCCTTGGGCTGACGGTAGAATGACTGACGGTACATTCTGGGGTTACACAACCCAGTTCCGCAACACTAATATCCCAATAATTCCACGTGACCTAGATCTTGCAAGAGAGTACCTTGAGCGTTCAAGCTACAATGGAGAGCCTGTCACACTGACAACAGCCATCATGACAAACATCATGGCCTCTCAAATCATTCAAGCTCAACTTCTGGAAATCGGCATCAACATCGTGCTCGATGAAACAGACTCCGCAGGACTCGGTGCATTCACAATGTACGGCGGCACAGAGCACCAAATGGTTATGTTCTTCTACCTTATGACACCAAACGCAGGTAGCGTGCGTCACTCATTCGTGCCGGGCGGCGGCCAAAACAGAGCTAACTTCAACAACCCAGAAGTTACAGCCCTTCTTGACGAAGCCAGAGTTACTGTTGACCTTGCACAAAGAGAGCAGCTTTACCTCAGAGTTCAGGAACTCGTGGCAGAAGAGCTCGCATACACAAGCATTTTCTGGAGACGCTTCGGTAATGTTGCGGCAAACGGTTTCGGTGGAATTAGGCTCAATCCTGACCCCGCCAGCCATGATCTTCGCGGCGTGTTCTATGTTGTAGGATAATCTAAAAGTTTAATAACAGTGGAAGGGTCGAGGGAAATCGCCTCGACCCTTTAACAAAGGGGGAAAACGAATGATTCGTTTTATTCTTAAGCGAATACTACTATTGATTCCGGTAATTATCGGCGTTTCATTCATTGTGTTTGCACTACTTGAAGCGGCACCCGGGGACGTTGCGGATGCTATTATTGCAAGAGCCGGCGAAGTAACGGCGGAGGACATCGAAGCAATCAGAGCCGCGCACAATCTTGACAGGTCTATGTTTTATAGATATGGCGTATATATGCTAAACCTTATACAAGGTGACTTGGGCATCTCGGATATCACAGGGCTTAGTGTTTGGAATACTTTCATGCAGAGGCTACCTAATACTTTGCTATTATCATTTTCGGCACTTATTATAGGCATGGCAGTAGCTGTTCCGATGGGCATAATTGCCGCACGCAATGCCGGCAAGCTCTCGGATAACTTTGCTTCCATATTTACCCTTGTGGGTATGTCCATGCCTGTGTTTTGGATAGGTCTTATTTTGATTCAGGTGTTTTCAGGCAACTTAGGCATACTGCCGGTTGCCGGATTTGATCACGGATGGCGGAGCCTTATTCTGCCGGCGATATGCAGTGGTCTGTCCTTGACTGCCTCTACGGCGCGTCAAACCAGATCGAGCATGCTGGAAGTATTGAAGTCCGACTACTTGCGCACTGCACGGGCTAAGGGCACATCTGAGGACATGGTCATAAGAAAGCATGCCCTGAGCAATGCGTGGATTCCAATCATCACCGCGGCTGGTTCGTCTTTATGCGCACAGCTTGCAGGCAGTGTTGTGGTGGAATCTGTTTTTGCGTGGCCGGGCATCGGGCGCTTAGCGGCAGAAGCTGTATTTGCGCGCGACACTACTACAGTTATGGGAACTATCATACTTACAACAGTTTTGTATGTTTTAGTTCAGCTTCTTGTTGATGTTCTGTATGCGTTCATTGACCCGCGCATTAAATCGCAGTACATGAATACTTCAAAGAAGAAGAAAAAAACCGGTATGGAAAAGGAGGCTGCGGCAGCATGAGTGATTTAAGGAAATCCGAAACTGTTGCTGAGGAAAGTCAGTACAAAAAACGCAGTCAAATGCTGGATATCTGGCACAGTTTGAGAAGAAACAAGGGTGCTCTTTTGGGCATAATAATTTTGGGGATGTTGTTTATAATCCTAATAGTTACGCTGTTTATGCCATATGAAATGGTTTTGCGTATGAACCCATTCCACCGCTATACCCCACCCAATTGGCAGTATCCATTTGGCACGGACTTCATGGGGCGCAATCAGTTCCATAGAGTTTTGTTCGGAACTCGCTACTCCTTGGCCATTGGCTTTGGTTCGGCTGGCTTGGGGGCGTTGGTTGGTGTAACTCTAGGAGCATTCGCAGGTTACTTTGGAAAGCTCACCGATGAAATAATTATGCGCTTTTCGGATATTTTGGCTTCAATTCCCGGCATTATACTAGGTATGGTTATAGTCTCCGCGCTGGGCAACAGCCTTAGAAATGTTATAATTGCGGTTGGTGTGGCATCAATTCCGTTCTTTATACGGATATCCAGGGCTTCGATTTTGACTGTGCGAAACCAGGAATTTGTTGAGGCGGCTCATGCTATCGGGATGTCACATTTCC
Source organism: Oscillospiraceae bacterium (assembly GCA_009786775.1). Classification (GTDB taxonomy): domain Bacteria; phylum Bacillota; class Clostridia; order Oscillospirales; family Oscillospiraceae; genus WRMH01. The sequence goes on along the minus strand of WQRL01000031.1, from coordinate 2,575 downwards.
GCATTATTTTCAGGCATGTCCTGCCCAACGGGCTTTCACCGATTATCGTCATGTTCTCAGTCATACTGGGCATGTCGATTATCACAGCGGCGTCACTGTCGTTTCTCGGATGGGGCATCCCGGCTCCGGCTCCTGAGTGGGGCACAATGATGAATGTGGGCAGGGTAGACATGCTCAATGCTCCTTTCCTTATGACATTTCCCGGGATTTTCATAATGATTACGGTACTGGCATTTAACTTGATTGGGGACGGACTGCGCGACGCTCTTGACCCCAAACTGAAGAAATAATGGGAGGGCGTAGATAATGGATGTAAATGAAACAGCTTGCGAAGTGGAAGCTAGACCTCCTAATGAAACGGCGGATGATGTAGTTTTAGACGTTAATGATTTGGTTGTCCACTATGTTTTGGAAAAAGAAACTGTAGAAGCGGTAAATGGAGTCAGCCTGAGGCTGAAAAAGGGTGAAACATTGGGTTTAGTCGGGGAGACAGGTGCGGGGAAAACCTCCACGGCACTGTCCATACTAAATCTTGTGCAAACGCCGCCGGGGGTTATCAAAAATGGTTCCATCTCGGTTTGTGGTCAAGAAGTGCTCACCATGACCGCAAAGCAACTTGAAAAAATTCGGGGCAAAGATGTTTCTATGATATTCCAAGACCCGATGACATCCCTAAATCCGGTTATCTCTGTGGGTGAACAAATCGCAGAAAGCATCAGAAATCATGAAACCGTCAACACGGCAGAAGCCTTTGAGAAAGCGGGAGATATGCTTGAACTTGTAGGGATTCCAAGGGCCCGTGCGTTTGAATATCCCCACCAGTTCTCAGGTGGCATGAAGCAGCGCGTCGTCATAGCAATTGCCTTGGCCTGTAACCCCAAGGTGCTCCTTGCAGACGAACCTACTTCGGCATTAGACGTCACAATACAGGCACAGGTACTAGACTTAATGCATGACCTGAAGGAGAAAATGGGTACGGCACTTCTGATGATTACACATGATCTGGGCGTTGTCGCCAAGGTTTGCGACAGAGTTGCGATAATGTATGCAGGCAGAATTGTGGAATACGGCACATTGACTGACATTTTTAACAATACAATGCATCCGTATACTGAAGGGCTGTTTAATTCACTGCCTGATGCCAAGGGGCGCAAGGGCAAGCTAATCCCGATTCCGGGACTGATGCCCGACCCGACTAAACTGCCGTCAGGCTGTGCATTTCAGCCTCGTTGCCGGTATGCCGTAGAGTCCTGCAAGGATGAGCAGACTGTACGTGAGGTTAGCGGTACGCACACCTTGTTATGCTCCCGCTATGATGACCCCGGTTTCAGTATTGATATGAAGAAAAGTGGTGGATAAAGGCATGGCTGATAAGATTCTTGAAATTCGTAATTTAACAAAACTTTACAAAACAAGTGCCGGCATGGTTCATGCCGTTGACGGTGTTTCGTTTTCGATTGACCGGGGGGAAACCCTTGGCATAGTAGGTGAGTCCGGGTGCGGGAAATCCACGACGGGAAGATGCGTTCTCCGCCTGATTGAGCCGACCTCCGGCGATATAATATTTAACGGCAAAGATCTTTCCAAAATGAGCAGGCGGGAACTGAATAAGGCCCGCAAAGATATGCAGATTATTTTCCAAGACCCTTTTTCTTCGCTCAATCCCNGAAAAACTATCTTTGAAACAATCGCAGAGCCGATTGTCCTGAAAAAAGTTATTCCTGGCGCAACTAAAGCTGACGTGGAGCGCAGGGTCATAGAGCTAATGGACACGGTAGGGCTTGCCAAAAGGCTAATTAACGCCTACCCGCACGAACTGGACGGCGGGCGGCGTCAACGTATCGGAATTGCCAGGGCGCTGGCGGTTGAGCCGCAGTTTATAGTCTGCGATGAACCGGTTTCTGCACTTGATGTTTCAATTCAGGCACAAATCCTCAATCTCTTGGAAGAACTGCAAGAAGCCAAGGGGCTCACGTTTATTTTCATAACTCACGACCTGTCTGTAGTTAGGCATTTTTCAGACACAATAGTCGTTATGTACTTGGGCAAAGAAGTTGAGAAGGCACCTGCCGACGAGCTGTTTGAAAACCCGATGCACCCATATACCAAGGCGCTTCTATCAGCGATTTTGATTCCTGAGGTAGGGGCGAATATGGATAGGGTTCAGCTTCGTGGGGAGCTCTCATCGCCGCTGGATCCACCTGATAGATGCCGCTTTGCCGACAGGTGCAACTATCACTGTGATGACTGCGAAAAGGGCATTCCGCCACTTGTCGAAGTGTCCCCCAATCACTTTGTAGCCTGTCACTGCATCGGCCCTGATAGAAACACTCTCAAGGCACAATACTAATTAAAAAAGAAGGTATCTACTGCCCCATATAGCCCTTGGCAACGAGAGCTGCTTCGGCTTGTTTTAGATTGGCTTCGCTCACCAGGATTATCGGGCCAGTACAACCCATGCCGCTTTGGGCGTAGATGCTTTCTGCCCAAAGGGCGCTGACGGCATCTTCAAGGTCAGAGATCTCTATGCCTGAGATTTCGGCTGTTACAACTTCTTTCGGTGGCTCTTTGACGG
>WQRL01000030.1 GCA_009786775.1 Oscillospiraceae bacterium | reverse complement strand
CTTTTTATGCGCTTCTGCTGCTTTTAGTATACCTCACTTTGACGAATTTGTCTGCTTTTTCATACTGTTGATGGTTTTTCCGCAGAGCCGAATTAACCTACCACTATCTTTGGCAAGGAGCCATGGAGATGTATGGACACCTTATAACACTTCCGTGGGTCAGGCAGGGCGAAACTGGTTTGGCTCTTGGCGAGATGCAGTTGGACATTAGCGCAGATGGACACGCAGTTGCTGTTGGGGTTGATTCCTTTGATGAAACCTGGAGCGTGAACAGCAATCAGCCTTGGGTAACCGCTTCACGCGTTGACTCTGAGATAGCTTTAGATATTGAAGAAAACCGTAGCGTTGAACGCCGCAATGCAATGGTTATTGTTTCCGCAGGAAGTATAGAGCGTGCAATCGTCGTAACACAGGAACCGGAGCCTCATTACGGGCAAGTTGTTAACGGTGCCGGTTAGGTCTAGGTCTAACGGTATCAAAGGCTCACAAAATAGACCCGCAAACTTATTTAGGAGGCAACTCGTATGAAAATTGCAAGGTATTTTCTGGGTTTAATGCTATGCGCGGCATTATTTATATCAATTAGCGGGTGCCGTGAAGGTGCCGGTAATCAGCATGGCACAGCAAGAGAGGCTCAGGGGCGGCAGAACGGTAATGATGCCCCCGCCGTTTCTGTACAACAGCCCTCACCGTTTGTCGCGCAAAGTCCCGAAGATTTGATTAATTTTATAAATGAAATAAATGCTCAAGTCCCAGTTTCTGAAACTCGGATGTTTAGAACAATTGGGGAATTTTATACCAGGGTAAGAGACCGCAATAGATGGGCATATGCCTCTCATGAAGTTGCGTCTTTGACTGAAATTTATTTAGTCGAGATTGAAGGGTTTGAGCTGGCTGGACTTGAAATAAGTAGAAATCTTGTTGGCTATTCCTTTGGTTGTGTCGAGGAAGGTCATTGGGGCGATGAAGTTTTTATAGCTATATTAAGACCAAGCCGTCACGGGTACAGCCCTGATGAAGTTTGGCAAATTGTATCGGAACAGATGCTGGAATTCGGGGGAGTTCTCACCGAACTTGGTATGATATACAACTCTGACGCAAATCAAATACGCTCCAGAATAGGCGATACTTATTTTAGCATCCGCGTCCCCGACAGGTTAAACAACTACGAGTTCCTCCGTGACCTTGCTCTTGAGGTAATCGAAAGGTCAGAACTGATTGTAATTGACCACCCACTTGAAGATTAAGAGCCAAATTCGGGCTAACATGAAGCAGCACACAGGACAGTCGGACACGGGCGGGTGCTCTGGGGAAAAGTGGGGCGGCCGCAGTCCTGGAACACAAGTTTTGTCCAGGATTTAGGGTCTTCGCCAGGGTAGACGTGACTGACGAAGGCCGCCCCGCTTTTTCACAGAGCACTTGCCCGTGTCCGGCGGATGGTTTAGGTATGTGTATGGTTTAGATATGTGGTTTGTAAGCAGAAGCCGTAGTGATAAACCGCCATTGCCGTTACGGCGCAGCTATTAGCATGAACACGAATGTGCAGATTAGGAGCACCGAGAGGACGATGGATACATATGTTACCCGAACTTCAAACCTGCCAGCGCCGGTTGGGTCTGTTTGTGCTGTGTCTTCGGATTGTTCGTATTCAATTAATTTGCGCTCAAGGGCTGTGACTATTGCGCAGGAGAGGGCTACGGCGATGATCTGCCAGTGAACCAGGCTTCTTAGATGCCCGCCTGTGAAAGTGATATAGGCAGCCAATCCGCTTGCGAGCATTAGAAAAACAGATGTGACGCGCAACATGCCGCCGAGTTTCGCTCTCACACTATCTCTCGTGAAAAACCCGGAGAGCAGGCGGTCTAGCAGCAGAAATACCGGCGGAACTATTAGCGCGAAGTAAAACAATGTAGGGACGGTCTCTTCATATAAGATGTACTGCATTAAGTACAGCACCACGGCTGCTGCAACATATACTGCTATGCCGAAGCATATCCGCTTAGTAAACATGGGTTTAATCTGCTTCATATAAGTGAGTATTCCTCTCGGTAATTTAATTTGTCAAAATTTATCCAAGACAACCATTTACTTGCAATTAATCTTTACTTAGATTACAATAAACCGGTAATTTATGCTGGGAGAGGGGCGTTTTTGTGATTTTGGATGATATGATGCGGGAGGTATATGCCCGCCAGATATTGATGAAGGATGTCGGGGAGAAGGGGCAGGAGAAACTAGCGAAGGCCAGCGTCCTTGTTATCGGATGCGGGGGCTTGGGAGCACCTGTGCTCAGTTACCTTACGGCGATGGGCGTTGGGCATTTGGGCTTTTGCGACTGTGATACGGTGGCTCTTTCAAACATGAACCGCCAGCTTCTTTTCTCTATGGGTGATATAGGGGAGCCTAAGGCTGTTTTGGCCGAGAAGCGGCTGTTGGGGCTCAATCCTAAGCTCAAGACTACGGTTTACAATTGCTTTTTGGATGCGGAGCTTGCTGCGCAGATAGTTCCACAATATGATATTGTAGTCGATTGTCTGGATAATTTCAATACACGCTTTGTACTTAATGATGCTTGCGTGGCATCAAAAACCCCGTTTGTTCACGCGGGAATAGGCGAATTTTTCGGCCAGCTCATGACTGTAACTCCGGGCGAGGGCCCTTGCCTGCGGTGCTTGTTTCCGAATATGAAGGAGGAAAAGGGTCCCAAAAAGCCATTTGGCGTAGTGGGGCCTACACCTGGCGTGCTTGGCGCATTGCAGGCTCTTGAAGTCCTCAAGTACATAACAGGCCTGCCTGTGGCCAATGATGGCTTAGTGGTCTATGATGGCCTGGCTTTGAGCCTTGAGAGAATAAAAATCGAGATATCGCCGGAATGTGCATGCAATAAATAAGGAACGGGCTTACAACATGGTTGCAACTTTCAAGATGCTGTTTGACTTGGCTTTTTATTATGCGGTAAGCAGCGTATACTTAAATATATTCACACAGGAACCGCCGGCAGCTCAGGGGATTTCGCTGCTGCTCATAGTTTTCGCAGCCTATGTGCTGCTCAGGAAAAAGCCTGCTGTGCTCAAGCTGCTAAGAGGCGGGGGCGGTGTTGAGAGCAGCCGTAGGCCCAGGCCGCTGATGGCGGTGCTGTTTGTTATGCCTGTGCTTTTTTTGCTAACGGGAGCGTCCCTGCCGCAGATTGTCCAATTTATCCCAGCTTGGGGGTACCTGGTTTACTGCTTGTGGACTGAGAATATTGGCACCAACAAAGCTGAGTTTAATGTTAGCTTTAGAAAAATATCACAGGCTTATCTGCTGGCCCTTCCGGGGATGCTGTTTTTCCCGAGGCTAGCGGGGACGCTTATGAATGCTTCGCCGTATTTTATGGTGTGGCTTGTCATTGGCATCTGTCTAAAGCGGATATTGCGCTCAGAGGGCAGCATCAGGCGCGGAAAAGGTATTGTGGTTCTTGCAGCAGTGGGTGCAATTGGGGCGGTGCTCTCCTTTGTGCTGACGGAGCAAGTTCTTTTAAGTGTGCTGTCATGGTTTTTTTCTAATATAATCCAATATGTGATCTATGCCTTGGTGTTTAGTTTTGGGTGGCTTTTTAATGGGCTTGCCTGGCTTTTTGGGCTGCTGATTGAGCTGCTGAGATCCGAAACTATACAGGAGGCGGGTCAGGGATTCGATGCGGGATATACCTACACCCACAGCTACGATGGTACATGGTTTGAGATTGCAATTTGGATTGTGGTGGCTATCGGAACGGCGGTAGCTCTGTGGTTTTTCGTAAATTTAATCCGCGCAATGCGTGCGGGGCGGGGAAGGCAGGGAGAGGTCACGCAGGAACTGTCATACTCTGAGCAGAGTGAAGCACTTGCGCAGCGCGGGCTGGAAGATCGCAGAAAGCTCCTGCGCCCAAGAAATCCTGCGCATGCCGTAAGGTGGTATTACAGGAGATATCTTCTCAAGGGCACCTCAAAAGGCGCACAGCTAGAACGCTCTGACACGAGTCAGAGCGTTCTAGGGAAGTTTTCAGATATGTTTAACGGGTCTGAGGAAAGAGCTTTCCGCGAGCTATACTTGAAAGCCCGGTACCAGTCTGCGCAAGAGCTCACCAAGGCCGATGCGGAGGAAGCGGCGAGGCTCTGGAAGCAAATGCGCCGGTGATGCGCCGGTTGCCGGCGGAGGTGCAGCGATGGCAACGTGGTGATGCAGCAATGACGCCGAAGGAAGCTAATGCCGCTCTTTTTACAGCCCAAACATCATGCTGGGCAGAAACAGTGCGGTTATCGGGAAAAGTGCCACTACGGCAAATAGTAAAATCACTAAGATTATAAAAGGCCATATGGCTGCGAGGGTATCCTTTGCGGCTATTTGTGTTTTTGGCTGTTTCTTGGACGTAGGCTCAGGCTCAGCAGCGCTTAGCAACTTATGGGATTTAAGCATGGTGCCAATCATAAGAGCGAATATTGCCAAAATGCCGAAAAGTACGCCGTTTGCCCTAAAACCTTGCAGTATAGGAAATACTATGGGCACTACAACGGTGAGGGTGGCCAGCTTGTCAAAAAATAGGCTGCATGCGAGGATTATAAGAAGTGCCAGCACTTTAAGAACCATCAGGGAAATGCCGGCCTGTGAGAAAAATTCAATCAGTGCCATAGGCACCAGGCTCCTTATAAAGAACAGTCCAAACACGCTGCCGCCGATTACCAGAAGGAGGACTTTGGCGGAGGCCTTCATAGCTTCAACAAGGGAATCTGTCAGAATTTTCATAGACATCTGCTTTGTTATGAGGGCGTAAAGCAGAGCCAGGCCGGCGCTGGTTGCGGCGGCTTCTGTGGGTGTGCCCCAGCCGAAATAAATTAAAACGAAAACTTTTAAGAAAATAACTGGGGCAACCCATGCGGCTTTGAGAGATGAGATGGCGGAAGCCACGCTTGCTTTGCTGTCGGGCACGAGGCCTGCCTTGAGTTTGAGGGCAATCGGGACCGCCAGCATAAGCAGCACTGTGAGGATGCCGCCGGGCAAGATTCCCGCTAGAAGCAGTTGAGGAATGGATGCCTCTGCCATAACTCCGAAAACAATAAGAGCCAGCGACGGAGGGATGAGCAGGGCCAGCGATGAACCCACGGCAGTTATGCCTGAGATAAGGCCGCTGTTATAGTTGTTTTCACGCATTTGTGAGATAGCTGAGGTCTGCATTGCTGAGATTACATCGCGCTCTGAGGCATACACAGCAGACGACACGGCACCAGCGCCGATAGTGGCCACAGCCAAGCCGCCTTTGCCGCGGCCGAAAAGTGTTTTCATAAGCTCAAACAATGCCGCGAACACATTGGTCTTGGACATTATTACACCTGTTAATATAAACAGCGGAATGGCGGCCAGAGCGTTGCGCTGAGTAATCGCCACAACATCCCCGCCTAGCAGTTCCAGTGCAGGGCCGGGGGCGGTGAGCAGGCTATTGCCTAAAGCCGCCACTATTAGAAGGGAAATTCCCACGGGGACGCGGATTAACAAAAGTATTATTAAGGCTACAATGCCTAGTATTCCTATCTCAATTGGAGTCAACTGACAGTACCTCCCGGTCTTTTATAATGCAAACTAAGTCGGTTACAACAGATAAGCAGAGCAGCAACAGCCCGATTGTGCCGAAAATGGCGAAGGGCCACAGGGCGATTGAAAGCCTCATTGTGTGCTCGCCCGTGCCAAACTGGCCTAGTGCAAATTGCAGTACAAACCAGCCCAGTACACCGGTGATAATAAGAAACAGCAGTGAGCTAATCAGCGACAAAATCCATTTGGCAGATTTAGGCAACCTCTTGTAAAGAACTTCTGTGACGACATGCTCCCTCTTGTCATTGGCGTAGGCCACAGCCATAAAGAAGCATACGGACAAGAAAACCTGTGTCAGTTCAAAAACTCCGGGGATGAAAACAAAGAAAACATTTCTCAAGAAAATCTCAAGCACTATGAGCAGTAACATAATGCCCAGCAAAACCGCAGAAAAGTAGACAGCGCACTTATTAAGCGCCCGTATAGTATCTCTCACCAAAAACTCTCCTCTTAATCGTATTATTCGTAAATTATTGAAATCGGCACAGTGTTTCTGTCGAAGAAAAACATCGCCCCGGCAATTTCACCGCGAAATGCGTGAGTTTGAGGCCTTGCAGAAAGATCCATTGTGCTGTACCTGAACATAATCCCCGCATCAGACATGAAGTACATGGCCTCCAAGGCCCAGTCGCTTATCTCATCCTCGTCGTCAAACTGTAGGATGCCGCCCTCTTCCTCAAGCTCTACAGTTAGCCCGGCGAAGTTCATGTAACGGTAGAGAATAGTGTACATCTGCTCACGGGTTACAGGGGCATGAGGGGCGAAGGTGGTGGGGGAGAGGCCGAGGACAATCTCATTTTCATTGGCCCAGGCCACAGCGGTGCTAAACCATCTGCCGCTCTCGACATCCTCAAACACCAGCTCTCCGGCATCGGGCTCTCCTGCATAGCGCCAGAGCACTGTTACAAGCATGGCTCTGGTCATGTTGGCCTGAGGGTCGAAAACGGTTTCGCTGATGCCGTTCATAATCTCGTTTTCGAAAGCCCACGCAACAGAGTCATAAAACCAGTCAAACTCAAATACATCCTTAAACGGGAGCCTTGACGGCGCAGTGGCCAGTACCCCAATGGCTCCAAATGCCATTATAAATACGAGAAATAATGCAGTAATTTTGACGAAACGCTTTTTCATTAGAATTCCTCCTATTCACCGGGTTACCGTTAAGACGCTAAGCCGGGCGAAAAGTTCCACAACTAGGCTTGTTTTCTCTTTTTCATGCGGAGTTCGTGATTGAGTTCGCGCTTACGCAGACGCAGGTTTTTGGGTGTGATTTCCAGAAGTTCGTCATCAGCCAGAAACTCAAGAGCTTGCTCCATGCTCATGGTGACAGGTGGTGTGAGCCGCAGGGCATCGTCGCTTCCTGAGGCGCGGAAGTTCGTGAGCTGCTTGCGCTTGCAGACATTTACAGTCATATCCTCGGCCTTGGCATTTTGGCCTACGACTTGGCCGGCATAGACGGGGACGCCTGCGCCGATGAACAAAGTCCCGCGCTCTTGCGCAGCGTGAAGCCCGTATGCCACAGTTTCACCGGATTCAAATGCTACCATTGAGCCGTTTATGCGGCGGGTTACATCGCCCTTAAACGGAGCATAGCCCTCAAGTACTGAGGACATAACCCCTTCGCCACGGGTGTCTGTGAGAAACTCGCTGCGGTATCCGAACAGGCCTCTGGATGGTACTATAAATTCCAGGCGCATCCTGCTGCCTATGGGGGACATGTGCCTAAGTTCTCCCTTGCGCAGCCCCATCTTGGCCATCACAGGGCCTACCGCCGTTTCAGGCACATCGCAAATCAGGCATTCCAGAGGCTCGTGGCGCACTCCGTCAATGTCCTTGTATAATACGCGTGGCGTAGAAACTTGGAATTCATAGCCCTCGCGGCGCATTGTTTCCATCAAAATTGAAAGATGCATCTCCCCGCGGCCGGAAACATTCCAGCTTTCCGTGGAGTCGGTGTCGGCAACTCTCAGTGATACATCGCGCAAAAGCTCTGTCTGAAGCCTGTCTTTTATGTTGCGGCTTGTTACAAACTTTCCTTCGCGCCCTGCAAATGGGGAGTCATTTACAGAAAATGTCATTTCAACAGTGGGGTCGGATATGTTGGCAAATGGAAGGGCTTCGACGCATAGGGGGTCGCATACGGTGTCGCCGATGTTTATGTTCTCAATGCCCGAGAAGCATACAATTGCTCCCGCACCGGCACTTTCAACGGGTACACGGCGCAGATCCTCAATTTCATACAGGTTTACGATTTTGGCCTTGTACTGCGGGGCGCCGCTGGATTGGTTGCACACTATGACATCCTGGCCGGCATTTACAGTGCCGCGTTCGATGCGGCCTATTCCGATGCGCCCGACATATTCATTGTAGTCTATGGAGCTGCAAAGAAGCTGTGCCGGGCCTTCGGCAGTTACGTCCGGCGGGTCAATATAGCTTAAAATCGTGTCAAAAAGCGGGATGAGGTTGCTCCCCGCGTCCTCCGGTGCCAGCGAAGCTGTGCCCTGTCTGCCTGAGCAGAATATTGTGGGGGAGTCTAGCTGTTCATCAGTGGCGTCTAAGTCCATCAGAAGTTCCAGCACTTCATCGACAACCTCATAGATTCTAGCGTCAGGGCGGTCGATTTTGTTTACTATAACTATTACTTTATGGCCTAGCTCAAGTGCGCGGCTGAGCACAAAGCGGGTCTGGGGCATGGGCCCTTCTGCGGCATCCACAAGCAGGAGTACGCCGGATACCATTTTGAGTATGCGCTCAACTTCACCTGAGAAGTCGGCGTGGCCCGGTGTGTCCACGATGTTTATTTTCGTGTCCTTGTAACGGATGGCTGTGTTTTTGGCTAGTATGGTTATGCCGCGCTCCCGTTCAAGATCTCCCGAGTCCATCACGCGCTCGGCAACATTTTGATTTTCCCGAAATGCCCCTGCCTGCGCCAGCATTTCATCAACAAGTGTAGTCTTTCCATGGTCAACATGGGCAATAATGGCGATATTACGCAAATCCAAAGTAACTGCTCCTTATAATTGGCTTGAAATGGGTATATGGTTGCGAAGCAACGGTTATACAATGGCCGAAGGCCATTGTATAACGTGCCACATGGCGTTTCCGACGCCATGGCTTAAAATAAGTATAATGGTTGCGAAGCAACCATTATACAGGAAAAGTGCAAATGAAACAAGTGTTTGTAAGAAGATGTTTTGCGACAGGTGTTTGCGCACAAGAATAATTTCAGCGGTAGTCCACATGCCTAAACCATCCGCCGAATGCGGGCAAATGCTTTGGGAAAAAGCGGGGCGGCCTACGTCAGTCACGTCTACCTTGGCGGAGAGCCTGAATCACTCTAAAATTTGTGTTCCAAGACTGCGGCCGCCCCACTTTCCCCCGAAGCACCCGCCCGCATTCGGCTGGCATGAGAATTATAGATGATTTCATTTGCGCAGGTTTGTAGGCGAAGGGGCTGCGGAATGATTCTCACGTCAAAAAGGTAGTAAACATAGTCTAATTGTGATAGTATATTCGCAATGGGCTGCCAAGGACATTCGGGAACGCACATACAAATCTTGCTTGTCTAAGTTTGCCGAGCAAGAAGGGAAACGTGTCGGGGGGTACTCCATCTTGCGTGGTTCGGACGCTTGTAGAAGAGTTGCAACATTTCAAAGGGCGTGCAAACTTTAGCTGCATAGCATTTGAAGTCAAGAAATGAAATATAGAACCTCTTATAATTGGCATAGAGGAGGTGAGATAATAGTGCGAAACGGAAAGAGCGAAGCCTATGCTACGATAGAGCGGATGAAAGCATATATTGCTTTACATTTGCAAGAGCCGATAACCGCAAGTGATGTAGCAAAGGCCGCGGGTTATTCTCAGTATCATGCAGCACGTATCTTCAAGGACGAAACGGGGTATTCCATATTTGAATATATACGCCTTGAGCGATTGACGGCTTCTGCCCATGCTCTTCGCAATGGAAAGAATAGAGTTTTGGATATTGCGTTGGATTTTGTTTTTGATAGCCATGAAGGTTTTACGCGGGCGTTTTCAAAGGGGTTCGGTATTTCGCCAAAGAAGTATGCCACTTGCCCGCCGCCAAAAGGCTGGTTGATACCTTTCTATTATCTCGACCGCTCAAAAACAAAAATGGAGGTTTTGAACATGAATCAAGCAGCGGTTATTTTCACACAAATCATCGAGCGGCCTGCACGAAAACTAATCCTCAAGCGAGGTGTTAACGCAGATGACTATTTTTCCTACTGTGAAGAGGTAGGTTGCGGTAAGGGTGATGACTCTGCCGCATGGGATGTACTAAGCGAAATAAAAGAAGCAATCTATGAGCCAGTCGGTATATGGTTGCCAGATAATATGCGTACAGCGGGAACGGGAGTCTATGCTCACGGGGTAGAGGTATCTGCCCAGTACGCAGGACAAATTCCAGAGGGATTCGATGTTATTGACCTTGAGCCGTGTAAACTCCTTGTATTTCAGGGTGAACCTTATGATGATAAGGACTTTCGAACAGCGATTAATCTTTGTATGGAACGTATTAATAAGTTTAATCCCGAAGTCTACGGTTATAAATTTGCACCTGAACTTGCACCAAAAATGCAATTAAAACCGTGGGGGTGGCGCGGATATATTGAAATGCAACCTGTCGCTGAAATCAATCAATAACGAAACAGTAAAAATCCCACATTTGCAGTTGTTGCCGCATTCGTGGGATTTTTTACTGTAACATTTTTGCCAGCCTGTTTAATGATACCATCGCCATTTCCCATGAAACATCGGCGGCATAAGTGAATTTTTTTTGATACCTCTGCCAGAGGTCATTTAATATGGAACTGCCCGACACTATTTGAATTACTTTATTCATATCAGCCATCTGTTCGGTCGTTCCACGTTTTTTTACGGTGCTTTCTAATGCCGCTTTGAAAATGTCAGCGTCAAATGCTTGAGTTGTTGTGAGGATGAAAATGTCGTAGAAATCTCTCATGCGGGAGGTGGTAACGCCACGGGTTATTATTGTTTCAAATTTCTCAGCGAGAACGGTCTCTAAATTGTAAGCCCATATGTTGATTGTCCTGTCCTCAAACATCAAACGGAAACTGTATTCAATTTCCCTCGGCGTAACGAAGTCGCCAGTTGTTATGTCCACTTTTAGGATTTGGCGCGTCTTATCAAAAACGGCTTCGATTGAAGCACGATATCCGGGATAGTCAGCTTCTTCTCGTATTTCCTCAATGCCGCGCAGGGCGAAGGCAACTCCGTCATCAACCGAGATTTGCAATATCTGCTCAATAAATGCGGCTATTTCTGATTGAGTAAGTGTCTTACCTTTTATTGTTGCGTCCATATCC
>WQRL01000029.1 GCA_009786775.1 Oscillospiraceae bacterium | reverse complement strand
GAACTGAAGCAAATGAGATTGGCTGAATTAGAGCGCATACGGCTTGAGCGGCTGCGTCAAATAGAAGAAGCGGCTGGGAAGTATAATGGCGCAGTAAGTCAATGTGAGGCGCTGCGCATGACAGTTGTAAAGTCTGTATTAAATGAAAGCGGTGCATTTAACCATGTTGCAGAGCTCAAGTTTGCATGCAAGTCATTTCAGGAGCTAGGGGCGGTGCTGGAAAGTGAAATTTCTGCTTTAACTGCGGTCAAACTGCCTGCCGAAGCGGATGAGATAACCGCATTGTCTGAAAAAATGAAGAAGCGGCTAGGTCAGCTTGAAGCCCAGCTTAATGACGGGCTTTCTAATCTGAAAAAAAGACTGGAAGTTTATAACGAAGGCCAATCTGCCCTAGCTGATAGCAAAGATTTCTCTAGGTCTATCTCAGCCATCGAAAAAGTTCAAAGCATCAAGTTTAGTGATGTTGGCTTCGATATTTCAGTGCTTTTTGATACAAATATTGACGTTGAGATTTCCTTCGATGATCACGGCGGTACTGATTTTGTCGTTGAGGAAGTACTCGCAGAATGCACTGCACTTGCCAATCTAAGCGGCACCGGCAAGCAGCTGCGGAGTCAGCTTCTAGATATAATTGGCCAGCTTCAAGCCAGCGGAGATAAAGTTTCCGCACAAATTGCAGCCGTTAGCCAGTATAGGACGCTCAGAGGCACTGCGCTAAAGTCTGCCCGTCACTTTAATGACCTTTACGTCCATTACTGTGCGTTGCACTCACAGTGGAGAGGGTTAAATACAGGGAATAAAAAAATATCCGAACTGCCCCTGCGCACAAAACAAGAGTTTGATTCGGCGAAGAATATCAAAGAGGAAATTCAGCAACTTGATGAAAAGATAAAAGCTAACATCAAGCGGACATATATTAGAGAGCAGATTGATGAAGTGATGAATCAATTTGGATATAACACTGCGCAGTCCATAGTGTTTGCGGAATCTACAAAAGGGGAGAGTTTTCTATTTGAGTCGGACACAAAAGCTGTACATATGTTTATATCGGATTCAAATAGGATAATGTTTGAGCCGGTTGGGTTAGACAATCTCCATGCCGATAACTCGAACAAAAACTTTGATGCCCAAACGGCAGAGAAGATATCAGACTCGGATAGGTCTGCAATATATCAAGACCAAGTAGAGTTTTGTACGCTCCATCCCAAAATACTTAAGGAGCTTGAGCGGCGGGGTGTAATCTTCAATGGCACACAAAGAAAAGAAGCCAGCAAAGACATAGCTAAGATGATTAAAGTCAAAGGTAAGGCTTCCAAATATAATATTAACGAAGAAAATCAGCGGCACCGTTTTGAGGATAAAAAACTCAAAGAGGCAAAGTTTAACTGATTGCAGAGGTGAGCTAAATGTCAAAGGAATGCACAGTTTGCTACTGGAATAACCCCGGAAATGCAGATGAGTGTGAGGAGTGCGGGGCAGTGCTCCGCACAGATGTGGCTGCCTTAGGAGCGCCGTGCATCACTCTAATTAGTATAATAGACAAAACCCCAATAATACTGCCGGGAAATGGTGCGGTATTAGGGCGGAGTTGTGGAATCGCTCCCGAACTATTCAATCATAAGTGGGTTTCCGAATCGCATTGCAGAGTCAGTGTTGATGGAAGCGACTGTTATATTGAAGATATCGGAAGTGACGGCAATGGCTCAACAAACGGGACTTTTCTAAATGGAGATAAACTCCCCAAAAGAACATCTGTCAAATTTTTTAGCGGCAATAAGCTGAAGATTGCACATCTTATGTTTGATATTAAAGTTGAGTACCCTCAAAGTGAAGAGGCCGGGCCTGCAACCTCTGCTGAGGAGCAGGAAATTCTGACCTGGGTCATCGAATGCCCCGTTTCCGGGAGAAGGTACGAGGTGGACGGTTCCAGTTATAAAATTGAGCAGTGCGGGTGCTGTGAAGATTTAGTTGATAAAAAACGTATTTCAAAAGTGAAGCCCAAGCAAGTCAGGGAGTAGCGGCATGTACGTAGAGCGTGTTATTTATCCGGTCAGCACACTCGGACCCGGCAAAAGGATTGCGGTTTGGGTCAGGGGATGCACTAAAAAGTGTGAGCACTGTATTAACCCCGACTTGTGGGGTGAGCGCCGGGATAAAGACATACCGGTTTCACAGCTGCTGGGGTTTATCGGCAATATAATTGATAAAAACCCTGTTGACGGCATAACCTTGACGGGAGGCGACCCGCTTGAGCAAGACGGTGAAACGCTTGCATTTATATCGGGTATCCATAATAAATGCCCGGATATCCTAGTATACACTGGCTACACACTGAGCGAGTTAGATAGCTTGTGGACAAGGGAAAAAATGACTGCACTTAAAGAAAATGCAGCAGTAGTAATTGATGGGCGGTATATCCACCATCTCAACGATGGACTAAGTTCCCTAAGGGGCTCGACTAATCAGCAGATACACTTCTTTGATGAAGATTTGAGGCCGCAGTATGAGCGGTACATGAGAGAAACCGGAAGACAGGTGCAAAATTTTTATTATGAAGATAATTTAATTTCGGTTGGAATTCATAACAATTTGGAGGGCTAGTATGCAGAGCGCACTTTCTAAATGGCAAAGGGAAATCACGAGTTTTAGGGGGATAAAAAGCACATTCATTATCGAGGGGAACATAAATGACCTTCATGTTGTGGAAAATCCGCAGGATGGGGAAGTGAGCTTTGAAAACCTCAATGAAACAATTTACAGGATTTTTAACCCTGTGGGCAGTGATGAGGTTTATGACATGCTTTTTTGCGACCCTCTTTTTGGATTTTCAGATCCACTTAACCAAGGGCTTGTCAAGGATCTCGTAACAAGATATCAAGAGGCCGCCATCCGTCAAAGAGATGAAACGCAAGCATTTAGCGGCAGCGTTGCAAGCGATAGTGCGTCACAGATATCAGAAATTATAAGAGCGGCAATCACAAAGCCTGACTCAGTGGACACCTCAAAGCCGGTTGCCGTAGTTATAAATTTTGCTTCCAGGCTGGTTTCAAGCCCCGGGCATATGAGCGGGGCAGAAATTATGATGTTTCTAAACCTATTGTTTGCTTCCAAAAATGCGATTAGAGCGGGCTCCAACATAAAGACATTGGTGATGGTAGTAGACAAATTTAACGATATCCCCGCTTGGTTTTATTTGAATAATCCGAACGTGCGTACAGTTTGCATTCCAAACCCGGATAGAGCCGTCAGGGAATCTTTTGTAAATAGCTATTTTAGCGACCTCAGTGGTGATGATCCCGCACTTGGAAAAATAAAGACCAAATTCATTGATCTGACCGAGGGCGTGAAACTGCTGGAAATAGATGAGCTTCGGCGGCTGTATATAAAAAGCTCTATACCAATTGAAGAAATC
This sequence comes from Oscillospiraceae bacterium, assembly GCA_009786775.1. Classification (GTDB taxonomy): domain Bacteria; phylum Bacillota; class Clostridia; order Oscillospirales; family Oscillospiraceae; genus WRMH01. The sequence continues at coordinate 7,603 of WQRL01000029.1, read as the reverse complement.
TCCGACACCATATCAATTTATAAGTTTGGATTTAAGGAAAACAAGTGGGAGTCAATGCGGAGCCGGATTGAGGGAGATCCCGCCTCTGTAATGAGGCGGCGGGTCAAGGGGCAGCAACAGGCTATAGAGAAAATGGGCAGCAACAGGCTATAGAGAAAATTTCAAAAATAATAAAACGCTCAGTGACAGGCTTGTCAGGAATGCAGCATTCCTCAAGCGGCAACAAACCAAGGGGTATAATGTTTTTAGCAGGGCCGACGGGCACCGGCAAAACTGAAATAGTGAAAACCGTTGCAGAGCTGCTGTTTGGAGATGAAAAAGCTCTAATCCGGTTCGATATGAGTGAGTATACCGCCGAACACGCCGACCAGAAGCTGTTCGGAGCACCGCCGGGATATGTGGGATATGACCAAGGGGGGCAACTTACAAATGCAGTGAAAACTAACCCTTTTTCAGTGTTGCTCTTTGATGAAATCGAGAAAGCTCACCCGTCAATAATGGATAAATTTCTTCAAATCTTAGAAGATGGAAGAATGACTGACGGACAGGGCAATACAGTTCATTTCTCGGAAACTCTGATATTCTTTACGAGTAACGCTGGCATATCTGAGGAAGTCTGTGATATGCACGGGCGCGTTGTCGAAAGGAAGATGATTGTGCTGCCAGGCAGCACATATGAGGAAATTGAAGAAAAAGTCGAAGCGGCGTTAAAAACCAAATTTAAGCCGGAAGTTCTAAACCGCATTGGAAAAAACATTATTGTCTTTAACTATATAACCGAGCAGGCTACAGAAGAGATACTAAGCTCTCAGCTGAAAAATATAATAGACGGGGTTATGCGGAAGGGTAAGATTGAAATCGCTTCAGATGATAGTTGCATGAAATACTTGCTGGAAAAATCTTTGAAAACGCAGACCCGTGAGAATGGGGGGCGGGGAATAGGCAATATTGTTGAGAGCGAGTTTATAAATCCGCTGGCTGAGTATATATTTGATGAAGGCATAACTGCCGGGGAGTTAATAACTGTAACAGCAACAGACGGGAAGCTGGTGATGAGTTCTTTGAAAGGGCGAAGTGATGTATAAGTATGCAGTTAAAACAGGTAGCGGGGTTTGTTTGACCAATGACGATTATGCCATGGTTGACCAAAAGATAATATACTGTGCCTCCGTGAGCGGTGTTTCTGAAAAAGCCATACTGGCCACTATTTGTGATGGCGTCGGCGGGCGAAAATGCGGTGATGTTGCTGCAAGAATTTCCTCAGAGGTGTTTGCGTCTTTGTCAACGGATGATTTAACTGTGGCGGATATAGAAAAAGCAGTTCAAAATGCAAATCTTAGTGTAATAGCAGGCCAGGAGGCTGATGAATTACACAGCAAAATGGCCACGACGCTTGCAGGTGTCTATTTGACAGGCCGTGATGTGATTACATTTAATGTGGGCGACTCAAAGATATTTAGACTCCGTAACTCTTACCTAACTCAGCTTTCGGTTGACCACACCTTCGCTCAGGAGTCTATAGGCTTGGGGCTTGTAAGAAGCAGGGATGAAATTGATGAGAAGGACTTGCACAAGATTACTCGGTGGGTTGGAGATAAACGCAGGTGCATACCGGCAATCCACTACGGTGAAAACAGGGTTTTGGACAAGGATGTTTTTATAATATGCTCAGATGGGCTTAGCGATGTTGTCAGTGCTGAGGAAATCGAGGATGTTTTGCCGGCATGTGGTGAGTTGAGTTTATCGTGTGAGAAACTCTATGATTTAGCGATGAAAAAAGGGTCTGCGGACAATATTAGTGTTGTAATCCTGGAGGCAATTACAGATGATGAAAACTGAGCCTATGGGCAGAATTAAGACAGAAGCTATGGATGGCGGAGGTGGGCAGGCATGGAATGTTGAACCTGTTGTTACTTCACCTGCTAGCTTTGAGGAAGCCGGTGAGATATATGATATCTCACCCGAACTTGCGGGCATTGGCGGGGAGTCACAAGTATATCATGCCACAGCCCGGAGCACCGGCGCTGCTTGTGTTGCAAGAATTGCTACATCAATGGCGATGATGTCAATGATATACGACCCTGTGGGCAGAGAAAACCGCAAGAAGGTAGTTGACTTCCTGCGGGCTACCACTGACTTCAAAAAGCATCACATAATGCCCCTTCTGGCATCGGGAACCATTTCGATAGTTAATTCTGACGGCGCACCGCTGTCTTACCCTATAGATATTTTCCCGTTCTGCCAGGATGGAAATTTAGGAAATGCCGGGAAGAGATTTTCTTTATATGAACTAAAAGATAGGGTGATCCCTGCTATAAACGCAGCTCTTAAAGCAGTACATGATAGTAATTTAATCCACCGGGATATAAAGCCGGAAAATATATACGAGCTGTATGGGGAGATTGTTGTCAGCGACTTTGGTACGGCGGTCACATCAGAGAGCGGTTCAAGCCATACTGAACTTGCGAGGCGGACGCTAGGGTATAGCGCACCTGAAATAAACTCGCGGTATGCAAAACAGGCCTCCGACTATTTTTCATTCGGCTGCACCTTGGCGACCCTATATAACGGTAAACATCCGTATGAGGTGGTTTTGGACAGTGAATCCGACTATGCCTTTTATGAGCTTATTAATGAAAAAGGCATTACGATGGAATACCGCAAAGGCGATGAAGCTCTCAAAGGGTTAATAGATGCGCTTGTCAGGCTTACTCTTCCTGATAGAATAGGCTACGAAGGCGTGGAGTTATGGCTAAGCGATGAGAAGGCATTTCATAGCAAATATGGCGGCCTGTATAATTACAAACGCCCGGACAAAAACGGCCAGTGGGAAACCCCGTTTAGTTTTGAGGATGTTGACTACTGGGATGAAGCTAGTTTGGCAGTGGCAATGCTTGAAAAATGGACAGCAGCAAAGCGGTACTTATACCGAGGGCAAGTCTTGAACTTCTTCTCAAAAAATCAAACACTGCAAAATCGGGTTGATAAGATAATAAATGAAGAGCCGACAGCCAAAAATGACGATCTTGGATTGGCTTGCTTTTTGCATTATCTCGTAAAGGGAGGGAACATTTTCTGGTGCGGCCGCGAATACAAGGATTTGGCAGAAATAGCCACAGCAATTTTCAAAAACGAAAAAGCTAAGGAGAAGGCGGGAGCAGGCTTTGAAGCTGAGGTGACAAACATGCTTAAAAGCCGGTACCTGTCGTGGAAACTAAAATCAAATCTTCAGATTGAGGGCATTTCACAAGATATGAAAAGCGCCATAAATTCCAGTTTAGAGGGTGTTTTGGCAGTCGAAAGCGTTGCAGAAAAATATCCTAAGATGGCGTATTATTATACGATGTTCATGTGGGGCAAGGAGCCGGGACTGAATTTGAGCGGTCTGTCACCTGATTTAGTGTTCTCGTCGCTTGCCGGGCACCCCTCTGAGTTTTATGAGAAAGTGGCGCAGATGATTGACAGTGACTACGGGTGGGCCAAAATAGCTGCTATGGGTTATAGCGGGCATGTGATGATGACGAGGGAAAAACTTGGCGGAAATATGCTAGAAAACATTGAGAAGGTGTACTTAATGTTTGAGAGTATTTGTGCGGGCAAAAGCGCCGTCCGCAAGCACTACTATACAACGGGGCCTTATTCTTACCTGCACTGGCTTAAGTGCAACTTGTCGCACTATGAGTTTCATTCTGATGATGCCCGGAACCTGCAAAACAGGATAAGCGGGGTAGCCTTTTCAGATCAAATGCAAATCAGCGACATCCAAAATAGTTTCCGTGAACTTGACGGATACTTTTCACCGGATGGCGATTTTCAAAAGATGTTTCAAAATGACTTTTTATTTGCCTGTTTGGGCATAAAAAAAGGAAGCGGCAGACAGGGGGAAATAACAGCGGCTCATGCCGATGCCTTCTTCACTGAACTGTTTTTCGGGAAAAGTGTGCCGGCAGGATTTTTACGGAGTTTAGGGATGCAGGAGGGTTAGATAAATGGATGGATTTTTTGTTCAGTTGTCGAGAAATATTAATTTCATATGGATTATTGCATTTGTTGCCGCAGTAGTTATAGTGATTAGGGTTACGCGCGATGATTTTGATTCCTTGTTGGTAATGCACCTTTGGATTTGGTTATTTGGCGGTATATTATTTCTTCTTGCGGGTATAGCCGGAGCAATTGGGGATACAGGCAGAGGCTGGAACTGGGCTTTTTCAGGTCTTTTGATTGCCTCAATATGTAGTGTCATAGCAACGGTTATGAAGATTTTTCAGGATAAACTAAGCGATTATAACACCTCAGTGGCGATAGGGGTTTCGCTGGGGGTGTTCTTGCCGTTATCTGGCACTTTAGGAATACTGGCATTTAGCGATACAACCAGAATAGCCGAAAGTCAAATGGACCAGTCCTTGGCATTTTGGGTCAATTTTTTCAACACACGAGATCCGATGAGCATGGGGCTTGGGGAGTTAATTGTGTTCATGGTGGGCATTGTTGTAATGCCTCCAGTGCCGCTTGTAATAATGTTTCTGATTTTGACGAAAATAGCAAACAGTGTAAGAGATGACAAAGCTGAGCAAGAGCGGTTTAGGATACAGCACGAAGAGGCAAAAGCCAGGGAAGCCCAAGCCAGGCAAGAGGAACTAAATAACTGGGAAAGACGCATAGACAGCGATATAGCGGGGATTTTTAGCTCGCGCACCGGCTTGAATATGTCAAGCCTCAACGATATGCTAAGAAAGCACAACAATGATAGCGAAGAGGCAAAGAGGCTTTGCTCAAAGCTGTTGAAGCGGCTGAGTGAAATCGAAAATATCACAAAGGACGAGATTCACAGGAGAAATTTTTCAGAAGCATATTGTGGCTTATCAGCTATTTTGCGCCTGAAGCCTGATGCTGAGCAGTATAAAGAGGCTCACAAGATAATTGGAGCCTCTTTGAAAAACAGTGATGCGCTTAAAGCTGTAATGGAAAAGCACGGCTTAAGCACAAAGTCCAGATATTACCGGGAATTTGAATATGAGGTGCTTGATAGCCAAACGGCAAAGGTTAACAAGTATAGGCTGTGCTAGTGCGCCCGTCTGCCCCTAATCTTCCTCGTCTTCAAAATCGTCAAAGCCGGGATTTTCGCCGATGCCGAGAAGTTCTTGGGAATCTTCGCCTGTGTAGGTCTGGACATCTTTTAAGCTGCGGTTTATAGCCCTGGTTCTGGTGCCGGCGAGAGCGTCAAGCTCTTCGCCGGCCTGTCTTACTCTGGTGCGGGCCTTGGTGAGCACCGTTTCAAACTTGTCAAACTCTTTCTTAACTGCGCCCAGCTTCCTTTCGATGTCTGCGGCGCCTTTTTGTATCTGTAGCGTTTTGAAGCCCAGCTGCAATGAATTGAGCATCGCTGAGAGTGTAGACGGGCCTGTGGCGATAACTCCCTCACGGCGCAGGTCATCTAAAAATGTGGCATCTCTGACAACTTCGGAGTAGAGTCCTTCGGTGGGCAGGAAAATCACTGCAAAATTAGTAGTTTCGGGAGGTGAAACGTACTTGCGCACCACATCCTTTGCGAAAAGTTTAATGCGGTCGAGCAGTGCCTTGCGGGAAGCCTCAACCAGAGCAGTGTCGCCGCTTTCATAGCCGTCAATTAAGCGGTAATAATCCTCAAGGGGGAACTTGGAGTCGATGGGCAAATAGACATGCTTGCCATCCTCTGCGCCGGGAAACTTAATTGCATACTCAACCCGCTCACGGGAGCCGCTGATTGTAGGCACTTCCACTTCATAGGATTGAGAGGGCAGCATGTCTTCAATAATTTTGCCGAGCTGAAGTTCGCCGAGAATGCCGCGGGTTTTGGCGCCTGAGAGAACCTTGTTTAGAGAGCCCACAGATTCAGCTACGGTTTTCATCTCGCCAAGCCCTTTGTTGACGCTTTCTAGTTGTGTACTCACAGTTTCAAAAGACTTTTGCAGGCGTGTTTCAAGAGTCTTTTCAAGTTTTTCGTTGACAGTCTGGCGCATCTGATCTAGCTTTTTCTCATTTGACGTGAGGAGCGTGCCGAACTCCGTCTTAAATTCAGCTTGGATTTTTTCCAGTCTTTCGTCAACTTTGCTTCTTATACCCTCAAGACTTTCTCCTGTGCGGGAAGAAAAATCTCCAAGCGACTTCTGTTGGACCTCCCGTGTATCCATAAGTGTGTTAACTAAGGAGTTGCGGGTTCTGTCAAGCCTTTGCTCCAGTTCTTCGCGGAGCAGCCTGTTTTCATTCAAAATAGAACTTTGCAGTTCACCCATAGCTTTGCGCACGGCATCCTCAATAGCCTTTGTATCCATTTCCTTCGGCTTTTTCAAAAGCAAAATTACAGACAGCGCCAATATGGCAACGCTAATGACCAGTAAAATATATTCCACTAAAAATCCTCCCGAGGTTTTTGTTATAGTATATACATCACTGGGCTTAAATACAAGCGTGGAATGAACCTGTTCTGCTGCCCCTCCTGTGACCGGTAGCAGCGGGCGGAATATAAGGCAAAATAAATACTAAAAGATGTTTGACAAACTTGGCAAATAACGATATTATAATGCTGCTAAATACCAGAGTGAAATGGTATAAAAACAAATTTATTTGGAGGTATGAAAATGAAGAAAATTCTAGCGTTAATGTTGGTTGTAGTGCTAATTGTGGCTCTTTCAGCTTCAGCGGTCGCATCGCCTGGTACTCGCGTGCGTGTAGCTCATTCCGAAGGCGGAACCGTATCGGTTGTGGTTGAAACCCAGTGTGGAAACATCGTGAATGTAACATCAGGTTACACTGTGTCGATACCGACAGGTCACCACTGGATTACGATAAACGCGGTAGCTGCCCCTGGCTATCAATTGCGTGACGATGCGGTGTTCCGCATTGAGTTTACAGATACGTCTGCGGCTTCCCAGAGGGATGTGCCGATAGGCGAGCGTGTTCAGCTCAGGCACCCTGTTGTGGGCAACAGACTAGTCACCGTAATGTTTGAGCCGGATTTGGGCGATAGTGCATTTGACTCAGGCTCGGACGGCAGAGTCTTTTACGAACTTCCGAGGCATGGATTCCACGAGATTGGAGCTTCCTGTTTGGCGAATCTCCGCTTCTTGCTAAGAGATGAGTTTAACGGAATGGAACCCACAAACCTCATGGTGAGAGAGTACAACAGAAACTGGCGTGCCACTGGAAGGCATTTGACCAATGCCAACCCAAGGTTGCTACAGATGGGATACGTTCAAAATGCAACCAGCGGTATCTGGACTGTGTACGATGTAAGGGGCGATTGGTGCCTAAACCCAGGGTTTAACTACAGTGTTGAGTTTTATTTTGGAAACGAGAGTGTCTTTATTTGGTTTGTAGTTTCCTAGTTATCTAAGTTAGCATGAGATGGGGGCTGTCGCACTAACGTGCGGCAGCTCTTTTGAAAAGGCGTCCAAAATTGAACATACATGTTAGTCAATGGCAATGCTTAAAAATATAGAGAAAATAAACGGATAGTTTCTATAAAAACATTTGGCGGCCTCTTTGAAGAAGCCGCCAAATGTTGTATAATTGCAGTGATGAAACAAACAAAAATACCACTTGATTATAGCACTAGCGGGAGCTC
>WQRL01000028.1 GCA_009786775.1 Oscillospiraceae bacterium | reverse complement strand
TAACACGCACCATAACCCGCAATTTGCCAACGCCGCCCCCGCCGCCTACCCCTGCGCCGACTGTAACACAGGTCACGGCCCCTAGGTATGCCACAGTATCTGCCGATGCAGCGTGGGTTTTTCCGCGCAATACGCTTAGCGGCGGCTCGGACTGGAAGCTCGTCAGAGGGCAGCGCGACCGTATAACCGCCGAGTCAACGAATGGTTTTTTCCGCCTATCAGGGGGAATGTGGATACGCAGGGACGATGTGACCCATGCAACTGCGGAGGGCTTTACAAATGACGTGCTCGGTGCAGGCCAGTACCGCATAGGCGGGCTGTATGATGTTATAGCCTGGAGTTCCAGCGTGTTCCCCGCCATTTATGCCGAGCTTGACGGACGCTATTTGCGGGTTAGCTTTGGAATGCACACCTCACCCCCGCCTATTGAGTTTCCAGCAGACTTATCTGGGGCGATGATTGAAAGTGCCACCAGCGGAATAGATGGGGGCATACCATACCACCTACTTAGAATCAGGGATGATGTGAGCCTTGAGGGCTACTATGTGGAATTTGAAGACGGAGAGGTGCGTTTGCGCCTGAGAAGGCGAAGGCCGGTAACCCCGGGGGATATGCCGCTTGAGGGCTTCACATTCGTACTCGATGCAGGTCACGGCGGTGACGATCTTGGTGCCATAGGTCCCATGGGGCGCAGTATGCCCGAGAGTTACATAGTTTTGATAAACACCTTCAAACTGGCGGAGCGGCTTGAGGAGCTAGGGGCTACAATATATTTGACGAGAGATAGTGACGCCACTGTTTCCCTTTCGGACAGGGTGGCACTGAGCAGGCAGGTAAAGCCGGATCTCTTCTTATCGCTTCATATAAATAGTGTGGAACACACCACAAACGCTCGGAATATCCGTGGTTTTACCGTATGGTACCGAAACCAAAGCAGTGCCCCGTTTTCCAGGATAGCTCTGGATATGATGTATTACATCAACCCCGGCACTAACAGGCACAGGGGCATCAACCAAGCCAACTTCTACGTCTGCCGCCCCACGTGGGCTCCCCACGTCCTGCTTGAATCGAGCTTCATTGTGAACATCGAAGATTTTGCATGGCTAATAGACCCCATAAAACAAGCCGAGATGGCCGATGCCACAGTGGACACAATTCTGGAGTATTTCTCGCAGTAAGAACTAAAATCGGGCACTATGCGAAAAAGGGCACATATATCCTAAACCATCCATCGAACAGGGGCGAGTACTCTGAGAAAAAGCGGGGCGGCCTCCGTCAGTCACGTCTACTCTGGCATAAACTTGGAATCCTTCCAAAATTTGTGTTCCAGGACTGCGGCCGCCCCGCTTTTTCACAGAGTAGTACCCATATCCGGCGGATGGCTTTAGAATGGATTTAGATCTGCGGGAATTACACCACGCAGCTCTCATATAAGCAAAAATGGACGGCTTAACGTCCATTTTTGTTTTAGGTATAATTTTACAGCAGCCGTTAACAAAAGCCGTTAACAAAACTTCTCGGACATCTCCGGGTAGTCAGTTATAACGGCTGCAACGCCAAAGTTTATGAGGGATTCAGTTTCATCAGAGTTGTTCACCGTCCAAACCCTGATTTTGTCATAGACTTGGGCATAGTGCGTGGGATTTGCCAAAAGCATTTTTTTCTCCAAATGCAGAGCGTCAAGGCTAAGCGTTTCGATGCAGTCGGCGGGGTGGGGTAGTGGAAAGCCCATAGCCAAAAGCCATGCGATTCTTGCGTTGCTACAGATAGACTTCAAGCGGAGCAATGTAGGCAAATGAAATGACGAATAGATGACCATGTTCTCTGCGCCGGCCTTATGTACGGTAGAAAGGACCTTTTCCTCTATATCCGTATAGAGGAAGGGTACTGTCTTAAGCTCGATGTTAAGTTCGGCAGACGTACCGGCGATCAGATGAAGAACATCCTCAAGTGTCGGGATTTTTTCGGACTGCCCGGCGTTTAGAGTTTGTAACTGTGTTGCGGTGAAGTCCTTGACAAAACCTGTTCCATTTGTTGTGCGCTCAAGAGTTTCGTCATGTATGACCACCGGGACGCCGTCCTTGGAAAGTTGTACGTCGAGCTCAATGCCGTCCGCCCCTTGCTCAAGAGCTGTTTTGAAACTCAGCATGGTATTTTCCGGACAAACTCCGCTACTGCCACGGTGTCCGTATATTTTTGTACGCATTTTTATGCCTCCTAATGGCGAGAAAAAACGCAGAACATGTATGTGTTTTCCCTCGTTTTTTGATGCAGATGAAAAATTCCTTGTTTCCAACATATCACGTTTTTTTAGCTTTTCAAGGTCTTTTAGATAAGTTTTACATCGTTCTTTCAAAACCTTTACACAAACCTGCTTTTTGATTTTACCTGAGCCTGATATCCTGATGAAGTGAGAAAAAATTTTAGGAGGAACTTACCAAATGAAAAGCTTTTTTAAGAAAGCACTTATACTTCTCGTGATGATTTCGGGATTGGTGTTATTATCATCTTGTGCCCAAGAGCAGGCACAGCCAGCACAAACCGGCACGCAGCCTGCCCAGGCTGACGAACAGCAGCCCCAAACAAATGGGCAAGAGACAATCGTACTTTATTCCAACGCACTATCAGACGGGCGCGGTGACTGGATTGCCGAAAGAGCCTTGGCAGACCTTGACATTGTTGTCTTGCAGGTTGACGGTGGCGGAGTTGATATTGCAAACAGGCTTGTTGCAGAACGCGACAATCCGCAAGCGGACGTTCTTTTCGGGTTCAATCCGATGCTCTGGTGGCAGCTTGAGGATAACGATATTATTGTACCCCACACCCCGCCTTGGGCAGGTGAAATCCCCGTGGGAAATCATGCAGACGGTCTTTTCCATGCAGTAATTCTCGTTGGCAATATGCTAATCTACGACCAAAATCAAATCGGCTTCGGTGACACTCCCGGCGACTGGCTTGACTTGTGGCAAAATCCGTATTTCCACGGCCGTTACGCCGTGCCTGATGCACTAGGTGGAAGCACGGTGCAGATGGTTCTAAGCGGTATCTTCAACCGCTTTATTGACCCGGCCGGGCACTTAGGAGTTTCCGCCGAGGGTTGGGAAAACATCGCAGCTAAATTCAGACACGGTGTATCAACAAATCAGGATATGGCCGCAGAAATTTCCGGCCCGTCCGATGCGGTTATGAGCCAAATGTGGTCGCACGGCATTCCTGTCCGTGAGGAACAATTCGGAATTAGTGCAGGCTTTGCAAGCCCCGGCGTGGGCGTTCCCTTCTCCATTGAAGGTGTTGCGCTAGTGAACGGCGCAAGCAATCCCGAGGCTGCCCGCCGCTTTATAGACTGGTTCGGCCAAGCGGAAGTAATGCACGACTTCAGTGCCGAGTTCGGCTTTGTACCAGCGCATCCCGCCGCACTCGAAGGGCTACCGCCATTTAACAGTGTAATCGCCGGCCTGCCCCACCAGCAAATTGACTGGGACTTTATCGCACCGAGAATGGGCGATTGGCTTGAGCACATTCTTCTTAATTACATGCAATAAAAACGGGAGCAGAAAAATTATGATTGCATTAAATAATATTTCTGTAGCCTTTGGAGGATTTTCCGTCCTACATGATATTAGCATCGAAGTTCTGGAAGGGGAGTTTTTCACCCTTCTAGGACCTTCGGGTTGCGGAAAAACAACTTTGCTCCGCACGGTAACGGGCTTTGTAATTCCATCGAGCGGCACGGTTAGTGTAAACGGCAATGACATAACGCGCTTGGATGTCGAAAAGCGCAACATAGGTATGGTGTTTCAAAACTACGCGCTGTTCCCATCCATGTCTGTGTATGAAAATATAGCTTTCGGCCTGAAGGTGAAAGCGATGCCCAAGGCAGAAATTAAGAAAAAAGTAGAAGAAATCGCACGTAAAGTAGAGCTGGACGACGCTCAACTGGTGCGTAAGGTAAATCAGCTTTCCGGCGGACAACAACAGCGCGTTGCAATAGCACGCGCTTTGGTAACATCCCCGTCTATAATTTGCCTGGACGAGCCGCTGTCCAACCTGGATGCAAGGCTGCGCATCCAGCTCCGCAATGAACTTAAAGACCTCCAGCGTAAGTTTGGAATAACGACTATTTATGTAACCCACGATCAAGAAGAAGCGCTGACCCTTTCCGACCGGATTGCGGTTTTCAACAAAGGGAAAATCGAGCAAATCGGCAGACCCAACGAGATATACAATCTCTCCGAAACAGAGTTTGTTTGCAATTTTATTGGAGATATTAACAAACTCAGCCCCGAATTTTTGAAAAAAGCAAATATTCTAACAGACAAGACCACGTATATCCGCCTTGAGCGGCTTTACGCAAACGCACCCAAACCACATCACATAATTTGGGGTGAAGCAAAGGTGATTTCCTCCGAGTATTACGGGCTGTACATAAAACATACCGTTGACGCGCAGGGCTGTATTTTGAAGGTAGTGGAAAAAAACAGTGGCATAGCTATATACAAAATCGGGGAAACAGTTAGCCTAAGTTTTGACCCATCCAGTCTTTTGCAATATGAAAGGAACGGCCAACTGTGATTTTTACAAAAAAACGCACCCGCACATTAGGCGCGCAGCCAAACATTTCCCCAAGGCCTGGTATAACATCCTGCTTCACAAAAGGCAACGTAGTGAAAGCTCTTGTTTTTACGGGGCTGATTTGGTTTATTGCCGCCTTGCTTGTTGTGCCAAACATAAGTACTGTTACAAATGTTGTTTGGCAAAACGGCGAGTTTACACTACGCGCAATTGAGCGCATGCGCAATGCGCCGCGCGCTATGCAGGCTCTGCGCAACAGCTTTATACTTGCGCCAATTCTTTCCATTACGGTGGGCTTTGTCGGTGTGACACTGGTGCTGATAACTGATTATTTCAAAATTTTTGGAGCGAAAATCCTTAGGCTTGGATATATGACTACTCTGATTTACAGCGGAATTATTTTGGTGTCGGGGTATGTTTTTTTGTATGGCCAAAATGGGTTTATCACAAATTTTCTTGTACAAATTTTCCCTAACTTAGAGCAAGACTGGTTCAGCGGCTTTTGGGCAGTGTTTTTTGTTATGACATTTGCCGCAACCGGCAATCATATGATTTTTATACGAAACGCATTGCGCAATGTCGATTATCAAACAATTGAGGCCGCCCGGAACATGGGTGCATCCCCTTTGACAATTTTGTGGCGGGTGGTGCTTCCAGTGCTTTTGCCGTCGCTGACTGCAGTTACCGTGTTCACATTTTTGGGTGGGCTAAGTGCGATTGCCGCGCCGCTTCTTGTGGGCGGTTCGGAATTTCGCGCAATAACCCCTTTGATATTACAGCTTTCAAGGCTCCAAGGCAGCAGGGACATCGCTGCACTTCTTGCAATAATTCTAGGCGCATCGTCTATCTTGCTTATAGGGGTGCTTTCCTGGCTCGAAAAGCGCGGGCACTATCTTTCAGTTTCCAAAGTAAAGACAGACCTTGTTAAGCAAAAAATACGAAACCCGGTTATAAATGTTCTAGCCCATATATATGCCTATGTGCTGTTTCTAATTTACATTGCTCCGGTTATTATGATTGTGCTGTTTTCCTTTACGGATGCACATACCATTGCGCAGCGCGAGTTTAGCCTAAGTGCGCTAACGATTGACAATTACGTAATGGTACTTACTCAAAACTTCAGCCCGCTCTTTACAAGCGCATTTTATTCANTNTTGGCGGCAAGCGGCGTTGCCATTTTGATGCTTCTTGTGTGCCGGCTTATTACAAAACATAAAAGCAAACTCAGTACCGCTATTGAATATGCGTTTATGATTCCGTGGCTTTTGCCGACAGTGCTTATAGCACTAGGGCTCGTTTCCACATTTAACCGCCCCCAGTGGTTTATGTTTAACCAACCTCTCACAAACACCACCTGGATAATGGTCTTGGGTTATATAATCATCTGCATACCATTCACTCTACGGATGACCCGCGCCTCATTTTTTTCAATTGACAACACCCTTGAAGACGCTGCGAAAAACTTGGGAGCAAAACCCCTATATGCCTTTATCAGAGTAATAATGCCAGTTATTTTACCTTCCGTACTTGCTGTTTTTGCCCTAAACTTCAACAGTCTGCTCGCTGAGTTTGACATGTCCATATTTATGCATAACCCCCTTGCCGTACCGCTTGGTGTTGAAATCAATAACCTTACAACGGCAGACGGAGGCGGCGACGGTGCTGCGCTAGTGTTCGTCTACTCCGTAATCATGATGACAATTTCAGCCATTGTGCTCTACCTTGTCTACGGCAGAAACTCAAAAAGCAGCAGTGCGTAACAAAGTTACATTCCCCAACCCAGCCGGACATGGGTGCTGCTCTGGGGGAAAGTGGGGCGGCCGCAGTCCTGGAACACAAATTTTGGAAGAAATCCAGGCCTTTGCCAGAGTAGACGTGACTGACGTAGGCCGCCACGCTTTTTCACAGAGCAGCGCCCATATCCGGCGGATGGCTTTAGAACTGCGTGAATTACAGCCACACAGCTCTCCACGGCAGTAGGCACTAATAGAGGCATGCGCTCAGCTTGCGAAGGGAATTCCGGCTTTATGCCGGAACTGACCGAAGCAAGAAGAGCGCATGCCTCTATTAGTGCCGGAACTGACCGAAGCAAGAAGAGCGCATGCCTCTATTAGTGCCGGAACTGACCGAAGCAAGCTAAGCGCATACATCTATTTAGTGCCGGCCCCTTGGCAAACACACTCGCATCCCTCTTGTAATTTGGCTATAATTATGATAGCATATGACAGTGGAGGGCAATATTTATGGACACAATGCAACTTCGGCTTTTTGTATCGGCGGCTAACACCCTAAACTTCTCACGCACGGCAGAGCAGTTTTTTATATCACAGCCGGCAGTCACACATAGTGTGAAAATCCTTGAAAACACGCTGGGAGTTAAGCTGTTTAACAGAACAAGCAGAAGAATCACCCTGACAGCAGAAGGGCTGGAGTTTTTGCCATACGCAATAAGAGCCCTGGAAACACTGAGCAGTGCGGAAATGCGCCTTCAAAATATGGCGCAAGGCAGGACAGGACACATAAAAATTGCAGCACTATCGTCACTAATCCGTAAACTTAGCGACTGCCTGGTGGCCCTGTACAAAAAATACCCATCCATTCAGGTTGACATTGACCTGCTGGAGGGCACAGAACTTGTTAACTCTGTCCGGAAAGCCGCATATGATTTTTATTTCTCAAATGCGGAAATGCTCACAGGAGCAACGGGCTACACCTCGCAGCACATAGGCTTTGGACAGGTGGGACTTTTTGTAAACAAGTCAATTGCCGGCGAGATTGACATAAATGACTGGAATACCATAAAGGAATACCCCATGGTGTCTATATCCAGGACTGATGCATGGCTCACAGGCCGGATTGCCCGCATTTGCAAAAACCGCGGCATTTCACCTAATATTATCAACTACTACAACAGGGCGGAAGCTGCCATAATGTCTGTAAACGCAGGGATAGGAATAGCGATTTTGCCCAGAACTTCATACCAGATGCACCTTATGCCCGAAGTGGTGACTATCCCCATTCCGGGTGATGATGCAAGGATTGACAACGTATTTGCGTGGAAACATGAACAGAGCACCACCGCCTGTAACATATTCCGCGATGTGGCGACAGGAGTTCTCAAAAAATGAAATACCTCGTTACCGGAACGCTGATGTTACAAAACGGTGATGCACTAATACCTGCTGATGATGCTGAGATAAGGCTCTTTAGGGGCGACAGGCTATATTCAATGACCATTACAGACCCAAGCGGGCGGTTTCGGCACGCCCTTTGCGCAAATAGCGGGGAGTACGAGTTTGAATTTGTAGCTGACGGCTACCCCTTAAAAAGATGCACGGCGGCAGTTTTGGAGGCAGACCAAGACCTCGGTGTGATTACTCTACCACTCTAACGCTTGAAGCCCTCCGTGCCCCCAGTTCTCAAGGGGCGGGTCGCTGATAATTATTAAAATCTCGCTGGGCGGGATTTGCAGAAGCTCGCCCAATGTGCGGGTAATCTCAGAGATAATTGACTTTTTCAGTACGGCATCGCGGCCAGGAAGCAGCCTAACTTCAATCAGGGTATACTTATCTGACTTACCCGGAGCCAAGTCGTAATTACCCTCTTCCCATTCAAAAATTCTCTGGGTGAGCTTCTCCCGCGGAGTTGAAATGGCGTTTGAAAGCCCCTCAAACACGGCTTCAAAAAGTGCCTTCTTATATTCATCAGACTTGCCCTTGATTATTTCGATTTTAATTGCCGGCATAATACTACAGCTCCTTTCAAGCTAAACGTGGGTGCTATCCCTTTGTTTATTCTGCTGCCAGCGCCATGTGTCGGCGCAGGCATCTTCTATTGTCTTCTTCGCTTCCCAGCCAAGCTCACGCTTGGCTTTTTCTGTTGAGGCGTAGCACACCGCCAAATCACCGGGGCGGCGCGCTACAATCTTTTTGGGGATTTTCAGGCCTGCGGCTTTCTCGAAGGCTGTTACAAGCTCCAGTACGCTAGCCCCTTTGCCCGTGCCTAAGTTGAAAATGCTTACGCCGCTTTGGGTGTCCAAATAATCAACAGCAGCGGCATGTCCTGTAGCCAAGTCGGAGACATGGATATAATCACGCACGCCGGTACCGTCAGGAGTGTCATAGTCGTCGCCGAAAATACTCAGGGAAGGAAGCTGGCCGACGGCCGTTTGAGCTATGTATGGCATTAAATTGTTGGGGATATCCTGTGGGTCCTCGCCGATCATGCCGCTGCTGTGAGCTCCGATGGGGTTAAAGTACCGCAGCAGCACGACAGAAAAATCTTTGTGAGCCTTAGAAAAGTCAGTCATTATTTGCTCACACATGAACTTAGTCCAGCCGTAGGGGTTTGTGCAATTGCCTGTGCGTGACTCCTCACTCAGGGGCATTTCGTTATCGCCGCTGTAAACAGTCGCGCTAGAAGAGAAAATCAGCTTCCGGACTGCGCATTCCTCCATTGCGGTCAAAAGCGAAATTGTGGAAACTATGTTGTTTGAATAATACTCAAGGGGCTTGCTCACAGATTCGCCGACAGCCTTGAGTCCTGCGAGATGAATGACGCAGTCTATTTCATGGGCTGTGAGGATTGTGGCAACCCCATCTACATCACAGATATCCATTTCATAAAAAGGAAAGTCCGCGCCTGACACCTGACGGGTGCGCCAAACGGCCTCCTGTTTGCTGTTGGAAAAATTATCTGCGGCCACGACATCATAGCCTTGTGCAAGAAGTTCCACTATTACGTGGGAACCTATATACCCCGCACCGCCTGTTACAAAAATAGTCATACTACACTCCTATACCCGCATGATTTGAAAAGGGGGCTGCCAGAACAGCCCCCCTTCTTTGATTACTCAAACATTATTTGCAACGGAAGTCTGTCTAAATCACTTTCTTGAAGCCCGAACTTCTCGATGTTGTACTTGTCAATTTCATCGACCAGAGCTTTGTATGTGCCCTTGTACAAGGAACCTGGGCCGCCCTGTGTGATGCAGGGGATAAAGTATTTTGGATCGCCCACTTCATCGAGGATTCTGTGAACTACATTGTGTACATCATCTTGGGTCCAGCCTGTGAAATCGACGAACTTATTGTCGATGGAGCCCATGAAAGTAATTTTATCGCCATACTGCTTAATGAGCGCAGGGACATCATTTGAGGCCATACAGCCCTGCCATACATCAATGCCCATTTCAATCATATAAGGCACTATGGTAGCAGAATATGCGTCATTGTGATGGAAAATAAACTCTACGCCGTGATCATGGTAGTATTTGTAGATTTCTTTATAAGGCTCAAGGAAGAACTCTGCAAACATCTCCGGCCTGAGGAATGTGCTGATTTCACTACCCCAGTCATCGTGATGGAAAATAGCATCGGGCTTGAGGTGGGTGCAGATGCCCTCTGCCAGCTCAAGTTCCCAGTCCTTTAGAACTTTAATCATATCGTGCATTTCGTCGGGATTTGTCAAATAGTATTCCAGGGCATTTGTGATTTCACAAAGATGGTGAGTCTGCTCAAAAAGGCCTGGTGCGACGAAGGTAGCCTTGTAAGACTTTGAGCCGTCTACTGAGTCATAGATACCCTTACAGATGGCCCACTGCTCATCCGTAAACTTCAGGGGCGGGGCTTTGACATAGTCTTGCCAGTTTTCGATGTCCTTGACAACTATTTTTTCCTTTGTATGGACAGGGAACTGGCCGGGGACGTTTTCTGGGAATGATGTTGTGATGCCCCATGGATTTACAACATCAGGACCGCCTTTTTCCACTCCGGGATTAAACATCAGGTAGGGGTGCGGCAGAATTTGGATAGCCTCAAACTGGTTGACAAAACGGTTGGGTTTTCCGCCACGGATTGTTTCGCGCATGTTCTCTTTAGGTGTGAGCATTGGTCGTCCTCCTTACATTTATGTGATTGCGTGCACAATCAATATTTTCCAAGTGAAATTTAGTAGAGTCATTGTATCACAATGCACCAAAATATTTCAAACAAAAATGATAAATAGTGCAATATAACAAACTAATTGGTTGAAATGGCTTACATGCCGCGGATATACTTCACCCAGAACCTGCTAAAAGGCCCGTTGCGGTACTCATATACCTTTTGAGCATATTCGCCGGCATAGCGCACTATGTCAGCCCGTTCGTCCTCGGAAATGGAATGCTGGCTGTAACGCGCCTTTAAGGCTATATCCTCAACCCCTGCGGAGGGCGGGGTTGATTTTCTAAACCGGTGCAAGCGGTTTAAGTACCGCCATGCAGCGATGGCTGCGGCATTGGTGTCGTCCTGGGTGAACTGCTGTTCACGCCGCCTCATTACAATGCGCCTGTTTATAAAGGGCGCGGCGAGCACAACTGCAACCAGCAGGCCTATACCAATACCCCTTAGAACCAAGGTTATGCCTTCAGGAGCCTCGGCGGCGAAGCCGCCTATACCCGCCTCTCCGGGGTCAAAGGGCTCTACGGAATCAAACATCCAGTCAGGC
>WQRL01000027.1 GCA_009786775.1 Oscillospiraceae bacterium | reverse complement strand
AAGCTTTTTTGCGCTTTTTTTCTTTGAGTTCCACAGAGAGGCCATTTTTGCCGTTTCTTGAACTTGATTGAATTTTTGAACCTTTTTCAGTGGACCCTACTATAAGATTTTCCAAAGTTACGGTCCGGTGGGAGGCTTTTAGCGGAAAGGCGTGGTACGAAACTGAGGAGTGGGTGAGCCATTGCGAAGAACTAAACAAATGATACCGCAGCGGCTTTTACCCGAGCTTGTGGGCAAAGTGGGCGCAGGTTACATGCAGTAGGAAATATTTTTAACACCAATACCGGGCAGGCACTGGTTTTGTTGTCGGATGATGTGCTATTATTATACATAGATATAGGACTTGCCGATCAAAGTGAGTGGAGCGAGCAGCTCAGGTTGTACCATGTGGTCACACTGGGGGAAGTTAGATGTGCTTTAGAAAATTATGAAACAAGGAGACATTATGAATTACGATCTTATTATTGTAGGTGCAGGGCCGTGTGGCATTTTTGCGGCGTGGGAGGCTGCCAAACGCTCACCTTCGTCTAGGATTCTCCTGATTGACAGAGGGCATGATATCTACCACCGTAAATGCCCCATACTGAGCAAGAAAGCCAGGCAGTGCCCGACGCTCCAAGGTGAGATGGGCTTGCAGGGCTGCTTGCCTGCGTGTTCCATAACCTGTGGCTTTGGAGGAGCGGGGGCCTACTCCGATGGGAAGTTTAACATAACGGCTGAATTTGGTGGCTGGCTGGGCGAGTATATGCCTGCGTCACAGCTTCTGGAGCTTATAAACTATGTGGACGGCATCAACGTGGCTCACGGCGCGCCGAAAAACCTCACGGATCCCGACAGCCCGGAGGTCAATGAGATTGAGCGCAAGGTCTGCGGTGCTGGGCTCAAGCTCTTGCGTGCGAAGGTGCGCCACTTAGGTACGGAAATGAACCTGAAGGTGATGCAGTCCATTTTTGACGATTTGACAGGGCGTATTGACAGCCTGTTTAAGACAGAGGTTGCAGATATAATAACAGAGGAAAAAGACGGCAAGGAGCGGGCTGTAGGGGTTATAACTAAGGATGGGGAGAAATACCTTGCCCAGAACATAATTCTGGCTCCGGGCAGGGATGGCTCTGCGTGGTTAGCCGAGCTGCTGGAGAGGCGCGGAATCCCTGTCGTATGCAACCAAGTTGATATAGGGGTGCGGGCCGAAACAACGAATGTAATAATGCAGGATATCAACCGGCATTTATACGAGGCGAAGCTCATCTTTAATTCATCCACAGGCTCCGTTGTGCGGACATTTTGCGCAAATCCGTCAGGCTATGTGGTTGTCGAAAATCACAGCGGTGTAATAGCTGCAAACGGCCATGCCTATTTTGACCCTGCGCTGGGCTCGTCCAACACCAACTTCGCCTTGCTTGTTTCTCATGTATTCACCAAGCCTTTCAACAAACCCAACGAATACGCGCGGGAAATATGCAAACGGGCAAACGACCTTTCAGACGGCGGGCTTATAATTCAGAAGTTCGGCGATATCTTGCGGGGCAGGCGTTCCACGGATAAGCGCATAGCGGAGGGGTTCATTGAGCCCACTTTGAAAGAAGCTGTGCCCGGAGATTTGGGGCTGGTTTTGCCATACAACACAATGGTGAGCTTAATTGAAATGACACGGGCTCTGGACAAAGTTACGCCAGGTTTTGCTTCGGAGCACACGCTGTTTTATGGCGCAGAGGCCAAGTTCTACTCGGCCCGGCCCGACTTGAGCCCGCAGCTTCAGACTTCAATAGAAAACCTCTACTGCGCGGGCGATGGAGCGGGAATCACCCGAGGCCTAGCCCAAGCCGGAGCAGCAGGAGTTCACATAGCCCGCGCGATTTTCTAAAACAAACCGCAATAATGGCGATTACACCCCTAGTCCCCCGATAAACCGTCCGCCGAACCGGGGCTGTATGCATGTATTCCTTTGGTCAGTTCCGTGACAGTAGCCGGAATTCCCTCAGGAATCCATACACACAGCCCCTGTTCGGCTACCCTGTGACCAGTCGGGCGTGGGTGGGTGCTCTGGGAGAAAGCGGGGCGGCCGCAGTCCTGGAACACAACTTTCTGCAAGGATTCCAAGCCTTCGCTAGAGTAGACGTGACTGACGTAGGCCGCCCCACTTTTTCACAGAGCACCTGCCCACGCCCGACGGATGGTTTTTGCGTTGAAGTGAATTGAAAGTGAACTGAAACTCAATTAATTTCCTTGTGTAATTAGCTCTTTTTTGATATTATCTTAGTGAGAAAACAACTTTTCTATCAAACGGTTGGTGCGTGAATGCGCAAAGTCTGCGTAAAGCCTAGAAAATTGAAAAAGTTGTGGTAGATTTTTGTCTTACATGGCGGAAAAACGCAGCGGGGATGCGGATGTTTCAAGATTTTTAGACGGAACCAGATGAAGCTCAGATGGGAGTCAAGCGGAGCCAGGCGGCGCGAGGCGGAAAACACATTTGCAAAGACTGTGCAAAGTCAGGCGTGTCACAGCATGAAGATTATAAACTTTTAGGCGTACGCGCCACAGGGAGGAAAACATGAACCAAACAAAGAAGCTGATTCTGGCTGCAATGTTTCTGGCAATCGGCCTTGTTCTGCCGCTATTTATAGGTCAAATACCGGAAATCGGAATGATGCTGCTACCCATGCACTTGCCTGTGCTGCTCTGCGGCCTGATACTAGGGATGAAACACGGATTGGCGGTTGGCCTTGTGCTGCCGGTGATGCGTTCACTCATATTCGGTATGCCGGTTATGATACCGATGGCGGTTGCGATGAGCTTTGAATTAGCCACATATGGCTTAGTAATAGGCCTGCTCTACCACAGCTCAAAATGGAAATGCCTATTGGCACTATTCCGCTCAATGCTTGTTGCCATGGTGGCGGGCAGAGTGGTGTGGGGCGTAGCGATGGTAGTGATACTTGGAGCTACGGGCAGTGCCTTCTCATGGCAGGCCTTCATAGGCGGCGCACTGCTAAACGCAATCCCTGGCATTTTGTTACAGCTCGTACTAATCCCGATGATTATGATAGCCCTCAACAAAACAGGTCTTGTGCCATTTAACACAGGCCACCGCAGGAAGGCATCAAGTGAGGAATAATATAGCGGGGACGGTATTAAACTCGATAGAAGAAATCCTAAAAAAGCAGGACTTTGTGCTGGTTGCCATTGATGGCAGATGCGGTTCCGGCAAAACAACCCTTGCCGCACAGCTCAAAGAACTCGGAGATTACGAGATTATACAGATGGATCATTTCTATCCCCGCCTTTCTCAGCGGACTCCGCAGAGGCTCAGCGAGCCGGGCGGCAACCTAGACCGCGAGAGAATTTTGGAAGAAGTGATGAAACCGCTGGGGAGGCGCGAAAAATTTGAGTACCGCCCCTACGACCCGGTGAGTCACAGCTTTGCAGATCCGGTAGAAATAAACCCCGGCAGAGCCGTGGTGCTTGAAGGCTCCTATAGCTGTCACCCCGACTTATTTGACTATTATGATTTGCGGGTGTTTATGACAGTGGGCATGCCGGAACGCCTGAGGCGGATTAGAGCCAGAAATGGCGAGGAAGGCCTTGAGCAATTCAAAAAACTCTGGATACCCAAGGAGGAACTCTACTTTGAAACCTTCGGCATAGAAAACCGGTGCGACCTATGCTTTGAAACTTAATAAGGGGATAATCTTGACGCCACTTACTGATGATGCAGCCGCGCAGGCTGGCAGCACACGACTGATAGCGGGGGAGAAAAACAAGTGCATAAACTAAGACCAAATTTTACGCGCAAATTAGTCTTGAGTATTACATCACTTTCAATAATAGGCCTAATAATCGTATACATAGTAGTAAACACAACCTTTAGAACGATAATATACGACAATGTCGTCGGGGTCACATACAGCAATGTCCGCGTAATCGCCCATGAGGTGGACAACTGGTTTGAACTGGCCCATGGCATAGTCGAAAACCTGTCACGGCTCTGGGTGGGGCTTGGTATGGGGTACATAGAGCCGGTAGCGAAAATGTTCCTTGACGAATATGACTTTCTCTCGGAGGTAATCACCGGCTTTGATGATGGCAGTGTAATAACGGGCACCGGCTGGGTGCCTGATGAGGACTGGATTGCCACAATGCGCCCATGGTACATTGAGGCGGAAACTGCCCGTGGGGAACTGGTTACTACAGTACCCCACCAGTCGGCAATTGTAGGGCCGGGGCTTGTCACATTTATATGCAAATGGGTTCCGGACCTTGACGGCTTTGAAGCCGTGGTAGGCATCATCATAGAGCTGGAACATATAATAGAAATGGTTAACGAGCACCGCCTCGCCGACGGAGGCTATCTCATTTTAATCGGGCCCAATGGCGAAGTAATTTCACATCCTCAGCTTGAATTAGTATTAAATTCCGGCAGAAATGTCTATTTGCAGGACATACCCAACGGGGAATTTTTGAGAGAAAATATATCGCAGCATGTGCATGGAGAAATCCCTGAATTTGACGACCACATTCTCGGACCGTCATACCTTATGAGCTTTGGGCTCAGCGCCACAGGGTGGACTCTGGCTGCCGTGCTGCCCATTGCCGCGGTGATGACCCCTGTTTCCAATTACCTCGTGGTAATAATGATGGTCTCGGGTGCCGTGGTAGTTGCGCTTTTGCTCCTTACAATGTTCTTTATGACTGTGCTGACAAGAGATATGGAAGAAAGCCGCGTTACAGAGGAAAGGCTGCGCATAATAATTGACAACATGCCCCTCGTTTCCAATTTTCGGGACAGGGACTTCCGGATTGTAGAATGTAACGAAGCGGCGGCGAGGCTGTTTGAACTGAGCAGCAAGGAAGAATATATGCAGAAGTTCTTCGATCTCTCTCCGGAATTTCAGCCCGATGGCAGAAGCTCAACGGAGAAAGCCCAGTATTATATAAATATGGCATTTGAAACAGGGTACGTCAAATTTGAATGGCTGCACTGCAAGCTCGACGGCACACCTGTCCCGACAGAAGTTTCTCTTACACGTGTTAACTGGCGCGGCGAGGAAAATATAATTGCATTTGTAAGCGATTTGCGTGCTTTATACAAATATAAGGAAACGGAGCAGATTGCCCGGCAGAGGCTACAGGCCATGCTCGACTCATCCCCCCTGCTCGTCACAATTTTTAATGAAGATAGCGAGGCTGTTGAAACTAACCAAGAAGCAGAGCGCCTTTTTGAGATACGCGACAAGCAGGAATATGTGGATGACTACTTTGCCTTTTCTCCCGAATTTCAGCCCAACGGCATCCCGTCGCGGACATATGCGGTAGACGTGCTCAAGGAAGCTATGGCCAAAGGGTACAGCAAATTTGAGTGGACTTACAAAACAAGCAGCGGGGAGCCAATCCCCTGCGAAGAAACCATCATGAGCATAAACCTTGCCGGCGAAAAACTCTTAATTGCCTATACCCGGGACCTGCGTGATTTCTACAAATATAAGGAAACAGAGCGCATCGCCCAACAGAGGCTACAGGCCATGCTCAACTCTTCGCCGCTCGCCTGCTCTATTATTGACGAGAACTTTAACATACTCGAAGTAAACGATGCAGGGGTAGCCTTGTTTAATCTCGGAGATGCAAATGAATATATTGAAAAATTCTTTGAGCTATCCCCCAAATACCAGCCTGACGGCAGGCTTTCTCGGGAAAAAATGTACGAGAAGCTCCGCATTAGCCTAAGTTCGGGCAGAGCTAACTTCGAGTGGATGCACCAGACCTTAGGCGGAGAAACGCAGATTCCCTGTGAACTGACCCTTGAGAGGCTTACAATGGACGGCAGGGATTTGGTTATAGCCTATATCCGCGACCTGCGGGAAATTAACAAGGTTGTCGAGATGGTGCAGCAACTGGAAAAAGCCGCATTTACCGACCCGCTCACAGGTGCGCGCAACAGGCGCTACCTGCTTGACGAGGCGGAGAAGCAGCTTCGTGAATGCGTGGAAAAAGGGATGGACTACTCTTTAATCATGGTGGACGTGGATCACTTCAAGGTAATAAACGATACATATGGGCACCCCGTAGGCGATGAAGTGCTGAAAATCCTAGTCGGCAGAATGATTCATGCCGTAAAACGTGAGTCGCTGGTTGCAAGGTACGGAGGTGAGGAATTTATAGTTTCCCTGCCAAAAACCAGTGTCAGCAATGCAATGGGCATGGCGGAGCGTTTGAGAAAAACCATCGAGGCCACCAAGTTTGTCACGGCGGACTACGAGTTGGAAGTGACCATATCCCTGGGCGTTGCATCAAAATCGGACGGTGGGATATCTCTGCTTGAACTAATCGGGAACGCCGACAAAGCCCTGTACCACGCGAAGAATTCCGGGCGGAACAGGGTTGTGGAGTTTTAATGAAATTGTAGCTGTAACGGGTGACGAACTGCAACAGGCTCCGCAGTGGAGCCTGTTATCGACAGTATTACTGAACAGATCCTTACCTGACGCTAAAAAGCAAATCCCCATAAGTCGGAAACGGCCAGTGCTTGCGGGCGACAAGAAGCTCCAGCTCATCAGTGAGCTCACGAAGTTCCGACATCTTCGGAAGCACGGCATCCTTAAATACAAACGCCCGCTCCAACTTGTCACTTGCATCTTCAGCACAGCAGAGGGCATCAAACAGCTCTGATGCCTTCCGGTGCAGCCCTTCGGTTATCTCAGAAAGCCTCGTCACTGTTTCCGTTTCGTATGTGCAACTGACTTTCGGAAGAAATGCCCTCTTGTCCAGCGCAGCCCGGCTCAGTTCACCTGCACATTCGGCGGCGGTATAGAGGATGTTTTTCTTAACCAGCTTATACATTGTCACAGCTTCGATGTTACAGAGCGTGCAATAGTTCTCAAGCCCTATTTCATACCGTGAGAGCACTTCCGCCTTTGAAAATACATTATGCCGCTCGTAAAGAGCGGTGTTTTTGTCGTGGATCATAAGCGGCAGGGCGTCGGGGGTGGTGGGTAAATTGAGAAGGCCGCGGGACTGAGCCTCTTTAAGCCAATCTTCGTCATATCCGTTGCCGTTGAATATAATCCGCTTGTGATTTTTGATTACGTTTTTAATTAGCGCGGGGAGCGCTGTGTCTAAGTCGGAGGCGGCCTCAAGCTCATCGGCGAACTGGCGCAAGGACTCTGCCACGGCGGTGTTTATAACTATATTTGCCTTGGCGATGGACATGTTGGAGCCGACCATGCGGAACTCAAACTTGTTTCCGGTAAATGCAAAGGGCGAAGTCCTGTTGCGGTCATTGGTGTCCTTTGGAATGCTCGGTATGACGGAGGCCCCAATTTTCATCATTTCTTTTTCGCCGCCAGTGTACTGAAAATCGCACTCTATGGAGTTTAGAATGTCATAGAGCTCATCGCCTATATAGACCGACATGACAGCCGGGGGAGCTTCGTGCCCACCGAGGCGGCAATCATTGCCGGCACTGGCCGAAGAAATTCTAAGCAAATCCTGATAGTCGTCCACGGCCTTTATAACAGCAACGAAGAAGAGCAGAAACTGGGCATTCTCGTGGGGCGTGGCACCGGGGTCAAGAAGATTAATTCCAGAACCTGTAGCCAAAGACCAGTTGTTGTGCTTGCCGCTGCCATTGATGCCGTCAAAGGGCTTCTCATGAAGCGTGCAAATCATCCCGTGCTCCTTGGCGATGCTCTGCATAATCTCCATGATGAGCTGATTGTGGTCAGTGGCGATATTTGTGGTGGAATAAATAGCCGCCAGTTCGTGCTGAGCGGGGGCGGACTCATTATGCTCTGTTTTGACAGGCACGCCGAGCTTCCAGAGCTCTTCGTTGAGAGCCTTCATATATGCTGAAACACGGGGCTTTATCGCCCCGTAATACTGGTCGTTGAGCTCCTGGCCTTTCGGTGACTTAGCACCGAAAAGAGTGCGCCCGGTGTACATGAAATCCTTGCGCTTTTCGTACATGGCCTTATCAATCAAAAAATACTCCTGCTCTGCGCCCGCCATGGGCTTAACAGAAGTTACATCGGTATTGCCCAAGAGCCTGAGAATCCGCAGAGCCTGCTTATTAAGCGCCTGCATGGAACGCAAAATGGGAGTTTTCTCATCCAGGGCTTCCCCGCCATAAGAGCAGAATGCGGTGGGGATATACAGTGTGCAGCCTCGGACAAAGGCATAGGATGTGGGATCCCAGGCGGTGTAGCCCCGCGCCTCAAAAGTGGCCCGCAGCCCGCCCGAAGGCAGGCTTGAAGCATCCGTTTCGCCGTGGGCAAGTTCCCGCCCCGAAAACTCCATAATCGCCCGGCCATCACCTGTGGGCGACAGAAAACTATCATGTTTCTCCGCAGTAATCCCCGTCATAGGCTGGAACCAGTGGGTGAAATGAGTCGCTCCGCGCTCAATAGCCCAGTCCTTCATCGCCCCCGCAACCACAGTGGCGACTCTGACATTAAGACGGCTCCCGTCCTGAATAGTCTTTTGCAGAGCATCATAAATATCGTGCGGCAGCCTTTGCTTCATAACATAATCGCTAAAAACCATGGACCCAAACGTATTGCTGGGATTAATCAAAACACATTACCTCCAAATGACAGTACTTACAACCTTACAAATCCACATTGACAAACCCATTTCCGGTGAGCCTCTTAATGTGCTTAAACCCGCAGCTTCTCAAAAGTTCCGAAACCTGCGGGAACATAAACCCTATTGAATCCCCGTCGTGGCTGTCGCTTGATAAAATAACTTCGCCGCCCCTTTGCCTGAGCTCTTTTAACAAAAAAGGCGAAGGATAAGGGACGGTCTTATTATAGCGGAACATAGCCCCCGTGTTCACCTCGAAAAGATTTCTCTCCTTCAAAATTTCAGACATGGCAAAAAGCGCAGCATCCACATAACGCGGGTGCATCTCATCGAACAAGGACCCATCAATATTAAACTTAGACACGAGATCGAAATGGCCGATAATATCGGCCTTGGTCTTCTTGACAATTTTTGCAAAAACTGAGTAATAAGCCTCGGCAAATGAATAAAAGTCGCCGCCAAAGCACGTCGCAACAAGCTCTTTTTGCGCATCCAGTCCGGCATCGACAGGCTTAAACTCACCCCCAACCTCTACATAATGCAGAGTCCCGATGGTGTAATCCAGGCCTGCCGGAACATCTACAGAGCAATAATCCAACTCCAGCCCGAGGAAAATTTCAATAATTCCCTCATACTTTAGCTGCAAAGCCCTGACTTCGGACATATACTCCGCCGCCGCAGCGGCATCCATGGAGTAATAAATATCAAAAGGCACATGGGAATGCTCTGAAAACCCCAGCGAAGAACAACCCTTCGCCAGCGCTGCCTTCACCATCCCCTCAGGGGGCAGAGTTCCGTCGCAGTAAGTGGTGTGGGTATGCAAATTTTGAAAACCAAGCATTACGCCCCACTCTCCCCGCCGCCGGCCAAATGCCTGG
Organism: Oscillospiraceae bacterium; assembly: GCA_009786775.1. Lineage (GTDB taxonomy): Bacteria > Bacillota > Clostridia > Oscillospirales > Oscillospiraceae > WRMH01. Next base: position 1,701 of record WQRL01000027.1, on the reverse strand, counting down.
CAGCGAGTTCCCTGCGGACATCATCTGGACTTATGTCCATTTGCGCCATCAGAACCAGGACATGGTAAATAAGGTCAGAAATCTCATAAATAGCTTCGCTCCTGGCCCCGCCTTTACCGGCTATAATGACCTCGGTGGACTCCTCCCCTACCTTCTTGAGAATCTTGTCGATACCCTTCTCAAAAAGATAAGTGGTGTAAGACCCAGCAGCGCGGTTTGTTTTGCGGTCGCTGATAACCTCATACAAAGAATCCAGAGAGAAAACTCCCGCATCGGTGCCATAAACAGGCTCAAAGAAGCAGCTCTCACTGCCGGTATGGCAAGCGGGCCCGTCTTTATCCACGGAAATAACCAGCGCATCCCTGTCGCAGTCAGCCCGAATGCTCACGATGTGCTGCACGTTCCCCGAAGAATCTCCCTTGCGCCAAAGTTCCTGACGCGAACGCGACCAAAAACAAGTACGTCCTTCATTAATGCTTATGCTCAAGCTCTCATAGTTCATGTAAGCCAGCATAAGCACAGTCCCCGACTGGCAATCCACCACAACGGCGGGAATTAGTCCGTCGCTATCAAATTTAAGCTCAGAAATATTAAGCATAGAACACCCCTCCCTCTATGTAACAAAAACATATCATTTTCCACCTGAGAATGTCAAGCCTTTATGCCAAAGATAAGCTGTGATACTCTACGCGCCGTCTTGGGTTGCCTTCCTGTTGATTTTCAACATTTTTGCATGAACTTCTTTTGCTTCATCCATGAATTTCTTCACGCTTTCATGAGAACTAATTTCCTCAACAACATACATGGATCTCGCTATAGCAAGTTTTGCTTCCTCGGGAGTCGGGTCACTTGTCATATTCTTATACCTAAGACCGGATCCGAACACGTTAAGATACATAACATTCTTTTTGAAGTCTGGGGATACTAGAACAATTTCTTCAACGCTGTCCAGCAGTGGTCTTAGTTGATGTCCGTGGTCATAACTAATGTTGTGGAAATGAAGAAATCCTTTCATCGTCTTTTCTACCGCTTGAGTGCACAGCCAAACTGCGATATTAGGGCTTCCGTACCAAATCTGCTCTGCTGCCCATATATCCTCAAGTGACTTGAAAAACAGCTCGGAATTCTTATTGATGCGCACGTTCATAGACTAACCGTCCTCTCTTAATTGCATCAACAAATGCGCCACCGTCCTCCAGGGATTTCTCAACCTGCTCATCCGTTCTGAAAAATACGTCATATCTAGTTTTTAGATGGCGGCGTTTCCTCATGTCATATACCGCCACTTCTAAATCCGCCTCATCGTCGCGTGTTAACTCTTTCCCGTTTTTTATGACAAGCAAATCCAAATCACTATTATCACTTGGGTTTCCATACGCATAAGAGCCAAATAGAATTATCCTGTCGGGGTTGGTAGCTTCGGCAACCAAGCTAACAAACTCATTAATTTGATTGGAGTCATACATAAGCTATACCTCCGGCTATTATATTTTGAATACAATAATGTCGCCCAAATTTCCACTCTAAGTATACCCCAATGCCTGACAGATGACAACAAAAATGATTTGTCAGTCATAATGTCTAGTTTTCATACATAAGCCACACCTGCCTTACGAAACAGTGGACAGAGGGGAGTGGGTAAGCCGTGCAAGGCGGGGAAGCGAATGGCGGAGCAAAATTAGCGGGAGCAGGTGAAATTTC
>WQRL01000026.1 GCA_009786775.1 Oscillospiraceae bacterium | reverse complement strand
TTACGGCATCGGCTGTTCTGACTGAAGCTGTCGGATTAAATCTTTCGTTGCCGACACCCATTACAATCATTCTTGCCGCCGCAGCGTATATTTCATCTTGAACATGCTGCACCAGCCTATACTTATCGGCGAAGTCAGAAGTAACGCTCACACCCATCAGCTCAACATCAGCGTTAACTATAACTGTTACTGTGCCGTCATCGTTTACTCTTGTCGGCACGGCTGTAAGTGTCCCGTCCGGATTTATAAATGCCATTGTGGTAATCCGTGTGGCTGCACCTGTGGGCAGAGTCATTGTTACAAATGCTATATCCTGCCCTTCAGGGAGAGTTACAGCCTGACATGGGGAAACTTTAACTACTTCAACGCTTGTTCCGGCGAGCCTGTAATTTGTTTCTTCCAGAGCTCTGTCTACTGCAGGGCCACAGCCAACTACTGCAGGTGGTTGGGCTGGCGGTGCGGCTGGGGGTGTCCATGCACCGCCGTCGCCCCCGGGAGGAGGAGGTGGTGGTGGAGGTGGAGGTGGTGGTGGCGGAATGAAAACAGCCGGGTCAATTGCCCATGCGCCGCGTCCGCTCGCGCGCCAGGTAAGATTAACATTTGCACCTTCGCCCTGCAAATCACGTGAATTTTGTACGCCGTTTAGGGCTCTGACTGCAAAACCGTGTGTAGCTTCGCTGTCAAGACCTGTGAATGTGTGTGTGAACACTGCTGCACCCAGTGTGCTCCATGTCCTTCCGCCATCCATGGTCACATGGTATTCAAGAATGGAGCCTGTGCCGGCACGGAGGGGGGCTGCCCATGTAAGTGTGGCCTCTGTCCCTTCTTCATTCCACTGTATGGTGAAGTCCTGCGGAGTTCCGGGTACAGTGGAGCCGCTTCCGGCGGTGGTTGATGTTGCGCCTGAGATAAGCTGTGTCTGGAAGCTGTTTAACCCATGGGCCGGAGCGGCAAAGACGCGTCCGAACACAGGGTCTACACCCGCGACAACAGGCCAAATGAAATTGGGGCTGGAAATGCGCGCGTTGTGGTCGGGGGCGGGAAGCCAGCGTGCGTCATTTATGAAGATAGTTGCGCCTGACGCCCCGATGAGGTTTCTTTCACCTATGCTTGTGAGGTAGCTTACAAGCGCATCCTTGGTTGGATAGCGCTGCCACTGAAAGTGGCCGGTCAAATCATCGTTAAATCCTCCGCCCGATCTAAAGGGCGGCGCGGGAGGATTTCCGTCCGCAGCCACTGTTGGGGGCGGAGCATAAGGGGTTAGAGCCCAGAAGCCTTCCTCATACATAGCCCAGGCCCATCCACCGGGCATTACAATCATGTTGACGGTGTTGTCAGTTAGCACATTTCTCATCGCTTGAAGCTGAACTCCGGGGGTGAAGGTGCGTGCCTCTCCGCCGAAGTGGAAGTAAGATCTGTCAGATTCAAAGCCAAGAAGCGTGACAGTGCTTTGATTTGCAGCAAATCCCATTCTCACATGATGAGGCTCCCATCCAGGGGGTAAATCTTGCTCATGTTCAGCAAATACAAGCAGCGCCACGTCGTTCATACGCCCACGGCGGCTGGTGGTGTCTACATCGGGGGTAGAGTTAAGCCCGATGTTGCGGATGCTCAGCCTGAACGAGCGGCCTATGAGGTTATTGACCTCATGACCCGCGTGGCCGTAGCCTCTTCCGCCAACGATGCCTATTTCGGCGGCGATTGGGCCATTTATCAGAAGCAGCATCGTGTATAGGTCGCCTGAACTGAATATGTCATGGAACATCCTGCCGTCTTCCCATGCGCTGGTATAGGCTTCTATTGCTGCGAGGATAACGGGGAAATGTTCAGGGTGCGCGCCTGCCATGACAGAGTTAATTGCGACTTTTTCAACAGTGATTATGCCACCGCGCATCATCATCTTGCCGAGCACTTCATCACGGCTGCGTTCTGTTGCGGCGAGCATCTGGCCGACAAGCTGCTCCGTAGGTAAAACAAGCGGCAGCCCGTCACTAAAGCCTAGCTCTCTGGCGAGTACATTAAAGCTATCTGTAGCTGTGTGGATGTCCGTTGCAGTAATTGTGAATCTTGCATCTCCATCCGCTACAGAGCCCGCTCTGTCTTGAGTAATTACAGGTGGGTTTAAATCCTGAGTTGTAAGCGGCGATGTGAGAGCCCAAGTAACTTGACCTATAACAGTGCCTAACGTGCGCGAGTTGGGTATGCCTGTCCATGCTGGTACATCCCATTGCACAGGGTCATTGTTGGGTTGATTGAGTACACTTGTTGTCAGAAATGTGACAGCCTGATTGCTTACAGAACCAAACACCTCGTGAATTACGGTGTTGCCCATGCGCGTGTAAACTCTGGAATAAAGTTGGCGGTTAATAACTGCACGGCGCACTTGGCTAAATCCATTTGATACTGCGCCATGAAAATGTGAGTTTTCATATGTGGAATTTGTAAGCGTCACTGTGGGTGTACCGAGAGATTCAATCTCTCTGGCAAGGGCGGATAAGCCCCAGGCACAGCCTATTGCATCTGCAACGCCCAGAATAACAGCATCATATTGCGCCAAATGCGAAAAATCCTCCGTTATCTGACCGCATGAATCCTTGAGATAAAATGTAGTTTGCAGCCCCACGGCGCCAAAAGTTTGCTGAAGCAACTGGCCAACGGCGATAAGCACCTCGGGGTTTACATCCTTTCTGCATGCCACCAAAGCAATTGATGCGTTTGCCAAACTAGGCAGCCTTGGTGCTAATGGCTGATTGTCTGTTGCTGCTATCTGCCCTAATGGATTGAGTGCGGTAACAGTTACGGAAGCCGAAGCTGTTATAGGCGCTACAACTGAAATAAGCAGCGCAACAGTCAACACAAGGGACAAAAGTTTTGATAATTTCCTTATCACTAGCAAGTCTCCTTTCTTTGCATTCATTAAAATGTTAAGAATCAGGCTCAAAACTTTGAGCAACCAAACTAAGGCGTCATGCTGGAATCACCCCACTATTTATAAGGCACCTTTTGCAAGCGTTGAAAAAGGGTATACTGGTGCATAATTACCCTGCATTTTATACCAAAAAAAGGTATAAATAAAGTATATTTTGTAAAATTCACACAATGTTAACTCAATCAGGATATGTGGAAAATATGCGCCTGAAACAATTGCCGGAGAGGGCGGCAAAGTGTGAAATTCTGAAAGTGAATATTGATAAAATGCAGGATTTTGAGTTTTGAATAATTTTTTGATTTATAATTTTGTGCATACTGAAAAAGGTGTTTCGATTTAATCGGTTGAAATTGAGAAAATCATGTAAAAACAAAAGAGTGTTTTCTATCACGAAATTTAAGGTACTTTTAATTTTCCATAAGCTAGATTATAAATGAAAAATGTGTATAATTACATAGAATTTACATGTAGGGAGGGGCAGTATGGAACTTGCAGCAGGAGTTACTTCGGTTTGGCAGAGTTTGGGTAGCATTTTCAGCTACCTTGGGANNTNNGAAGAGTTTACAAGAGCTGTTTCTATGGGCATTGACCCGCTGCTTACGCTGATGGGACTGGCGCTTGCAGGGGATACCAGTACGGGTGTGCTGGTGTTTTTAGGGATCACCGTGATATCTAAAATTCTCCTAACATCGTTTAGGGGCTCAAAGATACTTTGCGATGCCTTTATCGGCCAGGCTGAGGATATTGTAGGGCTTGTGGCTGTAGTGGGCGTTGGAATACTTGGAAGTCCTGCCGTGACGGCGTATGCGGTGTCCGCGCCGGCCACCGCTGCTGGGGCAGAGGCTATAGCTTCACAGCTCGGGTCTGTGCTGGTGTCATTAGGCGGAGGCGCTGTGTATTATGCGGTGCGCATGCTCAGCAAAGGTGTGGATGCAATGGGATTCCTATATGCACTTTTCCCTGGAGGGCTTATGCTCTTTTCCTGGGTGAGATATGGACTGTCGGTATCCTATGTGATTATAAGCATGCTCCTTCCTCATGTGGCAGTCGTTCTTGGAGTGATAATACTAATAGCAGCCATCTTGATTTTTGGAAAGTCTTACCGGATGCAGACATATTTCCGCCGCATTTACACTGTGCCCCTGCTACGCTTAATTTTCATGCGCAGCAAGCAGTGGCCGCTAATTATGTCAAAGCCATATAGATATCTTCTTGAGAAATACCCAGAGATGAAACTTTGTCAAGAGGCTTTTGTGCTACGTGGCGTGGGTAGGCTGCGCAAGCGGCAAAGGGTTTATTTAGTTAACTCCGGTGGTAAAAATTACCTGTGCAGAAAGCCGTTTTTGAGAAAATGGGAAGTTACCGAGTTTCCGCTTGAGAATTTTTATGGAGAGAAGAGACTCAGATTTTTCCTTCTATACTCCAAAGAAGGTGGCTCAAGCCTGCGGCCGCAGGCGGCTTTAGTGCTCAGAAGGGAGCTTAATAAGCGTTATGGTGAAATAAAAACTATCTGTGGCTTCCAAACTCCGCCCGAGAAGGCAGATTCGAAGAAATACAGAACCCTGATGAGTTACTCCGAAGAAGCATCGTTGTCGTAACCGTGAAGTCTTACGGTGAAGCGGGAAAAATTGCCAGATTTGCTTTTTGCCCTTTTTTGTGGCTATAATATAAAGTCGGTGAATAAGAGTTTTTCGTATTCACGCAATGACTTTTGTTAAAGGAGGGCACAGACTTGGGTGCAATAAGGTTAGAAAACTTGGTAAAGCGGTATGATAGCGGCAAACTTGCTGTAAACAATATCAGCGTAAACATTGCGGAAGGGGAAGTGTTTGGTTTTCTTGGGCCGAATGGGGCAGGGAAAACTACAGCGGTAAAATTATTAAATGGTATGCTTGCACCGACGGATGGAGGTTGTGAGGTTTTTGGGTTTAATCCAGCCAAGAGCCCTGTTGAGGTCCGTGCAATTTCAGGTGTTGTTACAGAACATGCCCAGATGTATGGGAATCTGACTGGTCTTGAAAATTTGATTTTTTATGGAAAGATATTCGGATTTTCGGAATCGGAGAGCAAGTCAAGGGGCCTTGAACTCCTTGAGAAACTGGAGCTGACAGACGCGAAAGACCGCAAGCTAGGGGATTATTCCACTGGTATGCGGCAGCGGCTGTCTTTGGCGCGTTCTATGGTGCACAGGCCCAAAGTCCTGTTCCTTGACGAACCAACGGCTTCCCTTGACCCTGAGAGTGCATTAAATGTAAACACTATAATCAAAGACCTGGCAAAAAATGAAGGTACGACAATTTTCTTGTGTACACACCAGCTTAGGTATGCTCAAGATGTCTGTAGTTCATACGGCCTTATCGACAATGGGCAGCTTTTGGCAAGCGGAGATCTTGATGAGCTGCGCTTATTAGTGTTCTCGGGGAGCCATGTGAGAATTGAAGCTGACAAAACCCCAAGTTCGCTAAGTGCAGTCAAAATCGGTGAGCAGGCATATACTGTCGATGTCGGGTCAGAGGATGAAATTCCAGCCATTGTAAGGGACATAGTGAGCAGTGGCGGAAACTTATTTCATATTTCATCAGAAAAGGCTTCTGTTGAAGAAATTTACTTCTCACTGCTTGCAAAGCAGGATTTAAGTAGGCAAGGAGGTCATGGAAATGATTAACAGTATGCAAAGGGCCATAATAGAAAAAGACATCCGCTTCGTTAAAACAACAAGAGGGAACCTTTCTTCCGTTTTGGTTGTATCTCTGATGTTTGGTGTTGTATTTCCTGCGATATTTATTGTAATTACATATTTTACTCCCGAAGAAATGGGGGAGCTGGGTGCCTTGTTTGGGATGCTGCCCGGAGCCATGAGTCAAGCGGAGGTTAATTTGGCTATTTTATCAATACTGCTAGATAGCATAGTGCCGATGTTCTTCTTGATGATACCTGTTATTGCCACCACAGCTATGGCGAGCGGTTCTTTTGTCGGGGAGAAGGAGAAGAGAACCCTTGAAACGCTTTTATACAGCCCCATATCCCTTCGCAAAATCTTCTCAGCGAAGGTGCTGGCATCGTTGTTTTTATCAATGGCTGTAACCATCGCAACATTTATATCTTATATTATTGTTAGCCAAATTATGATTTACTTAATGTTCGGCCAGCTCATGCTGCCCGGCGCAAATTGGTACTTAACGGTTTTCGTTGTGGCTCCTGTGCTGACCTTGCTGGCTGTAACTATTACATCGAAAATATCTGCAAAAGCACAGACCATGGAAGAGGCTTTTCAAAAGGCGGGGCTCATAACGCTCCCGGTTATTGTGCTGGCTGCGACCCAGTTTAGTGGGTTAATGATGCTAAACGCATGGATGCTGCTAATCTTGGCGGCAGTAATCGGGGTAGCTGCATTTATCTTGATGCAATCAGCTCTTAAAAACTTTAATTATGAGATGCTGTTAAAGTGATAATAAAATCCCTCCCCCCATTGCTTGGCGCGGCCTGCAATGAGGGGAGGGGGAAGGCGAGAGGGGAGGTGATTGGCTTTGCCGCTCCAATTGTATAGATTTGTTTATAAAAATTTGATATAATGACCGCTGCGCAATCGTTATACAAAACCAAAGGCACAAATCGCTGATAATTTTTGTTGGGAGAGCTTAATTTTGGAAAATAATAACGGGAATTTGCTTAAACGGCAGCACGGGCTGTTCGTGTCTATTTGCTTTGTCGTCGGATTCATTGTCGGGACAGGGATATTTTTTCTGCCAGGCCGTGTCCTTTATGAGGCGGGAGGGGATCTCCGCCTGGGGGTGATGGCGTGGATTATCGGCGGGCTGATGATCTCAACCTGTGTCTACATGTTTAGCATTTTCGCGGGCAGGTATGAAAAAATCCATGGTTTCGTGGATTACAGTGAGGCAATTGTAGGCAAAAAGTACGGGTATCTTGCAGGTTGGTTCTTTGCTGTGATGTACCAGCCGGCGGGCTATGCGATTATTGCGTGGATTACTTCCGGTTTTACAGCAACACTTTCAGGGCTTAGCAGCGCAGATGAGGTATACCTTCCGTTTAGGTTCTTTATATCGGCATTTTTTATGGCTATGGCATTTTGGATGAACTATCTCGCACCGAAAATCCCTGTAAAGTTCAATGTGGCAACCACAATTGCCCGCATGATTCCACTGGTGCTAATGGGCACTGTCGGCGTGGTGATAGGCCTGGCGCTTGGCGATGGGGGCGCCGGTGCAGCTGCTGGCTATCCTTTGCAAGTTACACCGGGTGCAGGTAACGCTTCGCTATTTGCAGCTATTTCTGCCACTGCATTTGCTTTCAACGGCTGGCAGGCGGCTCTTGCATTTAACAGCGAAGTAAAAAACAGCAAAAGAAATTTTCCAATTGCGCTGCTCTTCGGCTTTCTTTTTGTAATTGTTATTTATGTTCTGTATTTTGTGGGTGTAGTTATCGCCTCTCCAGACGGAGGGAGGGTTATAATGCAAGGTGGCGGAGCGAATTTCGCACAGGGCACACACAATGCCTTCGTGAACATTTTTGGTCAAGGCTCAAGTAATGTTCTAATAGGATTTATGATAATATCCGGGCTTGGCATACTAAATGCCTGTTGCCTGGGTATGAGCAGGGCGATGTATTCCCTCGGCCGCCGCAACTTAGGGCCGATGCCAGATAGGATGAGACAGCTAGACCCCAAGACAAATGTTCCAAATAACAGCATGGTCATGGCTGTCGGCATAAGTTTTCTCTGGCTTTTTGTAATATTTGCTAACACAAACTGGTTTGCAGGATGGTTTGGAACATTCCGGTTCAGCCTGCCGGATTTTTATAACTTCACATTCTTTCTTCTGCTAATCCCGATTTTCTTCTGCTTTATAGTCAGGCAAAAAGAACTTCACTGGTTTAAGCGCATCGTAGCTCCCGTAATAGCGATTGTAGGAGCAGGGTTTATGTATGCGACGTACTGGATTGGAAGCTGGGTTCACGCGGTTGTATACACAGGGGTTTTCCTGTTTTTAGCGGTAATAGGCTTTCTTCTTTACGGCAAAAACAGATAATACAGCAGGCATAAAGCTGTGTGGCCGGCACTGTAGCGCGAAATGCTCAGGTGCAGTGGAGTGAGCCGTTTCGCCGTAGGGGGTGGCCGGGAAAAATATTGCGGCCTTCGTCAGTCACGTCCACCGTAGATGAATCTGTTTGCGTGTGCCTATTTGTGTTCCAGACTACGGCCGCAATATTTCCCCCGGTCACCCCCTGCGGCTACACTATATTACGGCTCCACAAGCGCCATCAATATATGAAGAATAAGAACAAAGTTTTATAAATTTTCGGCAAACCCGACAGCAGGGGCGGTGGGATAATGCAGTATTTTAGTATAATTTTTTACAAATAACCGCAAAAAAATAATTGACATTTGGATGTAATTAGCTTATAATTTTTTAGCGTATGTGCAGGAGATAATGATGTTACTTGATCTTCGAGAGATAATTGGAGTTCCCGGCGGCAAGGTGCTTTTTGATTTTGCGCCGGATATGACGGACGCGGCCATAGGGTCGGTAGTCCGCGTGACGCAGCCGAGGGCTGCCGGAAACGTCTATAACAGAGCAGGCGTGCTCACGTTTTCGGCGAATGTGGATGCAATTTGCCAATGTGTCTGCGCAAGGTGTCTCAAGGAGTTTAGTTATCCCGTACATAAGCTGATCACGGCAAACCTCACTGAAGGAGGAGAGGGTGAAAACCCGGATGGTTACTTCCTTCAGGGGGACAAGATCGACGCAGGAGAAATAGTCCTTACTGAATTTGTGTTGGATATGGACGAAGTTCTTCTCTGCCGTGAGGAATGTGCCGGACTTTGCGAGGATTGCGGCTCGGACCTAAACGAAGGGCCGTGTTCATGTAAGAAAAAGATTGACCCCAGGCTGGCTGTCTTAGGGCAGCTCCTGGATAACAGTGATTAATACAGGAGGTGTTCTAAATGGCGGTTCCAAAGAGTAAAGTATCAAAGGCAAGACGTGACAAAAGGCGCAGCGCACACTGGAAACTGGAGGCTCCGACGATTTCCAAGTGTCCAAAATGTGGCGAGTTACGTGTTCCGCATAGGGTCTGCAAGGCGTGCGGTACCTATAACGGTAGGGAAGTAGTGTAGGATTTTGCATCGTAAGCTAGGGCGGGGAAACCCGCCTTTTTCCTTATGATGAGGTAGGTAGGGAATTTCTTTATGAATGCAATAATTAAATCAATAAATCCCAAATCCCCGGCGGAGAAGACCATAATTTCGCCCGGAGATGTGCTGAGAAAAATAAATGGCGAAGAGATTAATGATGTGCTCGACTACAAATATGCGTCCTATGACAAGCATCTTGTCTTGGAGCTTAAAAGCCCGCAGGGTAAACTAAAGCTCGTACGCATCCGTAAGGATGAGGGCGTGGACTTGGGGCTGGAATTTGAAACTTATCTCATGGATAAGGAGCGCTCATGTGCCAATAAGTGCATATTCTGCTTTATCGACCAAAACCCGAAGGGTATGCGCCAGACAATTTATTACAAAGACGACGATGTGCGCCTGTCATTTTTGCAGGGAAATTATATTACTCTGACCAATCTGTCGCCTAGAGATATAGAGCGCATAATTAAGCTAAGAATTAGCCCTATAAATGTGTCGATGCACACTATGGACCCAAAGCTGCGGGAATATATGCTGGGAAACAAAAATGCAGGGGCGGGCATTGAAACTTTGCGGGAGCTATCACGGGCGGGCATTATGCTCAATTGCCAGATTGTCTGTTGTCCCGGAGTCAATGACGGGGCACATTTGCAGCAGTCTATCAAGGAGCTGATGTCCATAGGCCGCAACATAAATTCGGTTTCGGTTGTGCCTGTAGGCCTTACGAAGCACAGGGCAGGGCTTGTGGAGCTGCGCCCTGTGGAACGTGAAGATGCAAGGCGGATTATTAGGATTGTGGGACATTATGGGAATCTTTGCGTGGAGAAATTTGACTCGCGGGTGTTCTTCTGTGCCGATGAACTCTATATAAAAGCGGGGTATAAGCTGCCGCAGGATGAGTTTTATGAGATATATCCACAGCTCGAAAATGGAGTGGGGATGATGAGGCTTCTCATAACGGAGTTTGAAGAGGCTATGGAGGAAATGGCCGTAGAAAGCGGCGGTTTTGAAAATGCGCAATTTTCGGTGGCAACCGGGGTTGCTGCGAAGAGATATTTAACAAAACTTTTAATGACAGCAGCTAAGAAATATGATAGAATTAACGGCACTGTGTACGGCATTAGAAATGAGTTCTATGGTGAGAGTGTCACGGTGGCAGGACTTGTTACAGGCGGGGATCTGATAGCCCGGCTAAAGGGGCTCAGTTTGGGTTCAAGGCTGCTGATACCGCGCAATATGCTAAGACGCGGCGAGGATGTTTTTCTCGATGATGTGACGGTTTCTGATGTTTCAAAAGCTCTAGGCGTGCCCGTAAGGGTCGTGGAGCAGGATGGCGCTGATTTATTAGAGGCCTTTTTAGGGAGATAGAGTATGGCTAGACCACTGGTTGCAATAGTCGGACGGCCTAATGTAGGCAAATCGACGCTTTTTAACAGATTGGCCGGAAAACGGCTGGCGATAGTAGAAGATACACCGGGCGTTACAAGGGACAGGCTTTATGCCAGGACCGACTGGAATGGGCGGGAATTTGACATAGTTGACACCGGCGGGATAGAACCTAAGGCTGACAGTGAAATTCTGATGCACATGCGTGAGCAGGCGATGCTGGCTATAGAAATGGCCGATGTAATTGTGTTTGTAACTGATTTTCAGACAGGTGTCACAGCGGCTGATGAGGACGTTTCGAGTATGCTCTTAAAATCGGGCAAGCCTGTGGTTCTCGTAGTAAACAAAATGGACTCAATAGGCAAGACAAATCCTGATATTTATGAGTTTTATTCCCTCGGGCTGGGGGAGCCTTTTGCTGTGTCCTCAGTTCACGGCCACGGCACAGGCGACATTCTCGATGAATGCGTAAGCAATTTTCCTGAGTATGCCGGCGAAGATGAGGATGATGAAATTATAAGGGTGGCTATAATAGGCAAGCCGAATGCGGGCAAGTCCTCGCTTGTAAACAGGATTCTGGGAGAAAAACGCGTTATCGTGAGCGATGTGGCGGGCACAACAAGGGATGCCGTGGACTCTCCTTTTGAAAATGAATACGGCAAATATGTATTCGTTGACACCGCAGGCATCAGGCGAAAGTCCAAGG
>WQRL01000025.1 GCA_009786775.1 Oscillospiraceae bacterium | reverse complement strand
AATGGGGTTGCGGGAATTTGCTATGGCCGTGATGCGCATAACATCAATCGAAGGATATTTAATCAGCCCTGAGCGTATGAGAAGCTCATTATCTTCAACCAAGTAATACGATTTTGTCCAAACGGGAATTATAAGCAGCGCATTTAACGGCGTAAACACCACAGCGGTAATAATTGCTGCGATATTTCCTGTAAATGCCGCCGCAATTGCCCAAATATTCGCAACAACAAATCCCGCAAATATAATATGCAGCCACCAGTCAATTTTCGCCTTAAACTTCATAAGTTCCACATCCCTTCCATTTAGTAATCAGGTCTTCTGGGTAGCTCAATAAGCTGAAATCAGTTTAACAAACTTTAAGTATCCCCACAACACAAAAGTGCTGAATCATACAAATTCAGCACTAAACTGTCATATTTATCTTACTACCGCATCAGAATCTCCATTGCCCCAATTGCGCATCTGATGGCCCGCTCGTTATCTAGCCACTGAGTCTGGGCTATTCCCGCTTTGTGAAGCTCAGGGTTCCACACGGCGGTGAGCACGCAGCCCACGCGCACACGGCGTACCATGCCCACGGTGTACAGAGCTGCAGCTTCCATTTCAGAGGCTAGGCAGCCTGCTTTTATGTAGGCATCCCAATTACTTTTCAGCATCTCCGAAACCGGCATGCTATCCGGCTCCGTCTGTCCGTAGAAGTTATCCTTGCAGTGGGTGACTCCTGTGTGATAGCGCAGGCCGGCTTTTTTTGCGGCCTCCTGAAGGGCCGTTATTACCGTCACATCTGCACAGGCAGGGTAGCCTGAGGGCAGGTATTCGTAGCTAGTACCCTCGGAGCGGATGGATGCCTGTGAAATCACAACATCGCCCGGCAGCACATCATGCTGCATGCCCCCGCAGGTGCCCACTCTTATGAATGTATGGACACCGCATTTTATAAGCTCCTCAATGCCGATTGCAGCCGAGGGGCCGCCTATTCCCGTGGACATGACACAGACCTTCTTGCCCAAGAGCTCGCCTGTGTAGGTTTTGTATTCCCTCTTTTCCGTGACGAAAACAGGGTTTTGCAGGTGCTTTGCAATTTCCTCAGTGCGCCCGGGGTCGCCCGGAAGTATCGCATACTCCCCAACCTGCCCAGGCAGCAGGTCTATGTGGTATTGTTTATGCTCCTTATTTGCGCCAAGCGCCATATTCTCAGACATATCCGCGACCATCCTTTCAGGCCTTAGGCTATTCCCACTGCTTCCATATCTCAGGGCAGTAGCCAACTGTGGCTTTTTTGCCATTTCTCACTACCGGAGTTTTGATTAGGTCAGGGTTTTCAAATAATTTTTCTTCCTTGTCTGCATCGTATGCAAGATACGCCAGTATTTCGGCGCCCTGCGCACTCTCATCTATCATGTTTTGCAATCCAACTGCCTGCTTCACGCTGGTAAATTCCCCCCGGCTCATGCCGAACGAAACTAGGTCAATCCGCTGATATTTAACCCGGCGCTCTTTGAAATAGCGCTCGGCTTTTTTAGTGTCAAAGCATTTGGATTTTCCAAAAATCTGAATGTTCACGTCTTGGTACTCCCTCGCATTGTCACCCATAGCCTCACTTAGGCGGGCTACGCAGCCTCTGCTGCTTTCCGGCATCTCCGCTAAAGCGGCCTGCCGCCCGCTACGCCGGTTTTTGGGTTAGATTTCCGTCACCATGGGCAAAATCATGGGGTTGCGCTTTGTTTTTTTGTACAGGTGCTCAGATAGTGAGCGTTTTATCTGACCTTTGAGAGCTGCCCAGTCCGACATGTTTTCGGCTATGTATTCGTCCACCACAGTCGTGACGACATCTTTGAGTTCGCGCATTAGCTCTTCTGATTCTTTGACGTAAATAAATCCTCTCGTGAGTATGTCAGGCGGTGAAACCAGAGATCCATCCTCGCTTGACAAGTTTACAATTACAACTATCATCCCGTCAGAGGCCAGGTGCTTTCTGTCGCGCAGGACAACTGAACCTACATCCCCGACACCAGTGCCGTCCACCAAGACCTTGCCTGATGGTACGGTGCCGTTTTTGGATATGCTTTTGCCTGAAATTTCAATTACTTTGCCAATATCAGGTATGACTATATTTTTGGGCACTATACCCATCTGCTCTGCAAGCCTTGCGTGGGTGCAAAGATGCCTGTGCTCTCCGTGGACGGGGATGAAAAACTTGGGCTTGGTCAGGGCTATAATCATTTTCAGCTCTTCCTGATAGGCGTGGCCTGAAACGTGGAGGTCTGAAATTCTGTCGTACATAACCTCAGCTCCGCGCCTAAACAGCTCGTCGATTACACGGCTTACCATGCGCTCATTTCCAGGGACGGCTGATGAGGAAATAATCACCCTGTCACCGGCTTTGATTTCAATTTGCCTATGCCCTGCAAAGGCCATCCTGTAAAGGGCACTCATGGGCTCACCCTGGCTGCCTGTGGTTATTATTACAACTTTCTCAGGCGGGAGGTTCTTGATTTGATTAAGCTCCATCAGGAGACCTTCCGGTATTTTTATACATTCAAGTTCCGTGGACACCCTCATTGCATTTTCCATACTTCTGCCTGTCACCGCTACACGCCTGCCATATTTCGCGGCGCAGTCTATTACCTGTTGTACACGGTGGACATTGGATGCAAATGTGGTGACTATTATACGCGAGGTGCAGCCGTCAAACAGCTCATCCAGCCGCTCCCCTACATTTCGCTCGGAGTGGGAGTAGCCCTGCCTCTCAACATTAGTAGAGTCGGAAAGCAGCGCCAGCACTCCTTTGTTGCCCAGCTCACCGAAGCGGGCAATGTTTATCATCCCGCCCGAAACCGGAGTCGTGTCTATTTTGAAGTCACTTGTGTGGATAACCATACCCACAGGTGTCTTAATCGCCAGCGATACGGTGTCAGGTATGCTGTGATTTACGTGGATAAACTCCACTTTGAAACAGCCGAGCTGCATTGTTTCGCCCGCTTTTTTCACTATAATTTCGGTTTTGTCCAAAAGCCCGTGCTCCTGGAGCTTGATTTCAATTAGCCCTGCTGTAAGGGGCGTGGCATAGACGGGGGCTTTAATCTCCCTCATCACATACGGCAGCGCCCCAATGTGGTCTTCGTGGCCGTGCGTCAGCACTATTCCACGGATTTTGGTGTGGTTTTTGATCAGGTAGGTAACATCGGGTATAACGATGTCAACACCATACATATCATCATCAGGGAAACCCAGCCCACAATCGACTAGGATTATATCTCCCCCATACTCATACACCATTAGGTTCTTGCCAATCTCATTGAGACCGCCAAGGGGTATTAATTTTAATTTTTCAGCCATGTTTTTTTATTTATCTCCTTATTAATTAATTACTTGCCCATGTTTTGAAGGATACATAAGCTAATCCTTGATGACTTTGTTTTAGCGCAGCTATAACAAGTGCTCACGCGCGCATGGTTATATTTCCATTCTGCCTTCCAGCGCCCGCATAAGTGTCGCATCGTCAGCAAACTCCAGGCTGCTGCCGACGGGGATGCCATAGGCCAGGCGGGTAACTTTCACCTCAAAGGGCCTTAGCAGGCGTGAGATATATCTTGCGGTGGTTTCACCCTCAGTATCGGGATTTGTGGCCATTATAACCTCGTCAATACCGCCGTCGGCAACGCGGCTTATAAGCTCTTTTATTTTGATGTCGTCCGGCCCCACATTGTTCATTGGCGAAATAACTCCGTGCAGCACATGATATCTGCCCTTAAATTCGTGAGAGCGCTCAATGGCCAATACGCCCTTGGGATCTGACACGACACACACAACGCTTGCATCCCTGCGCTCACTTCGGCATACGGCACAAAGTTCGCCGTCGGTGAGATTTAGGCATATTGAACATGCGCGGACACTGCTCTTGGCCTCTGAAATGGCTCTAGCAAAATCTTCTGCCTCGCCGTCAGGCAGTGATATTACGAAAAAAGCGAGCCTCTGAGCAGTCTTGCGGCCAATTCCCGGAAGTCCTGCAAATTTATCTATTAAATTTTCAAGCGCTGACGGAAAAAAATCCATTCTACCTCCCGAAACCGCGCAGCCGGCTAATTTGCGCCGCCCTGTCCGTTTTACTAAAAATGTCGCTCCCGGCCACCAGCACCGTGGCTCCTGCCTGCACGCAGAGCGCGGCAGTTTCGGGATTTATTCCCCCGTCAACCTCTATCTCACAGCTAGAGTTACCGCAGTCAGCTATCATCTGGCGCAGCTTGGTGATTTTCGGAAGCATCTCCGGCATGAAGCTCTGTCCTCCAAACCCCGGTTCAACCGTCATTACGAGCACCATGTCAAGTTTGCCAATATATGGTAAAACCGCCTCAGCAGGTGTCCCGGGTTTAAGGGTCAGCCCCACCTTTTTTCCCATGCTGTGAAGTTCGCCGATTGCCGCAGATATATTTTCAGTGGTTTCTGCCTCCACATGAAACACCACTATATCCGCGCCCGCTTTAGCAAAGCGCGCCGTATATTTGGCAGGGGAAGTTATCATGAGGTGGACATCTAAAACCATGTCCGTAATTTTCCTCACCGATTCAAGCACAGGTATACCCACAGATATGTTTGGGACAAACACCCCGTCCATAACATCAAAATGCAAGTAGTCCGCGCTTTCAATTGTTTTGATTTCTTCTCCAAGTTTTGCAAAGTCTGCCGATAAAATCGACGGAGCAATTTTTATCACTTTTTTCTCCGACCAAAAATTCTTAAACATCAAGCATGTTTTAGAAAAATTTCAAGTAAAATCTTTCTTCCTATAGATTAATATATACTAATAGTATATAATGGTCAACACCTTATGCTGAATACTGTTATCTTTTGGGCTTGATTTTGAGCCTAAAAGGCAGGTTACAGGGCATCATATTTTGTTTTATAGTGAGGAGATTTGTTATGGAAGAAATGGGCGCAATGGAGTATATCCCTACCCTAACACTCGACCCGGACGATACCGGCAGCCCAGCCCCTGTTGCAATTACAGACGTTGACGAGTCAAAGGGCGCAGAACTGGACATGAGCAAGCTAAGCGAACCCGAACAGAAGCTGGTCACTGATTTCGCGTCTAAAATTGACATCAAAGACACAAATGCTGTGCTTACCTACGGTGCGGCTTCCCAGAGAAATATTGCAAACTTCTCAGAGAACACCTTAAAGAGCGTTAAAACCAAGGACATGGGTGAAGTGGGCAACATGCTCTCGTCCCTTGTTGTCGAACTAAAGGGCTTTTCCACCGGCCAAGAACAGGCCAGGGGCTTTCTAGGGATTAAGAAGAGGGTCCGCAACCAGATTGAAACCCTCAGGAGCGAACATGCCCGGGTTTCAACAAATGTTGACAGGATATCTGAAATGCTTGAAAAGCACCAGATTGTGCTTCTTAAAGACACAGCCATGCTCGACAAGATGTATGAGGTCAACCAGCAGTATTTCAAAGAGCTCTCCATGTACATACTCGCCGGCAAACACAAGCTGCAGGAATGTATTACAGTTGAGCTTCCAAGACTTAAAGAAATAGCCGCCGAATCAGGCAAGCCTGAAGATGCGCAAGCTGCCAACGACTATGCAAATATGATAAACCGCTTCGAGAAGAAGCTCCACGATCTGGAGCTGACCCGCATGGTTTCAATTCAAATGGCTCCGCAGATACGCCTTATACAAAATAACGATACGCTGATGATAGAGAAAATCCAAACCTCTATTGTAAATACAATTCCGCTTTGGAAAAGCCAGATGGTTCTCGCCTTGGGCATGCACAATGCAAAACAGGCGATGGAAGCTCAGCGTGAAGTCACGAACATGACAAATGAGCTACTCAACAAAAATGCAGAGCAACTGAAGATGGGCACAATTGAGATTGCCAAAGAATCCGAGCGCGGTGTTGTGGACATAGAAACCCTTGTGAACACCAACCAAAAGCTCATTGAAACACTTGAAGAAGTCCGCTCAATTCAAGCCGAAGGCTCACAGCGCCGCCGCACAGCGGAAGTCGAGCTCGGGCGTATCGAGGGTGAGCTAAAGCAGAAGCTCCTTGAGATTAGGGATAGCAAGTAAGCTCTCTGCGGGCAGCCTGAAAGTACCGGCCCGGGTATCTATGCCTTCCGCCCCTATGAAGCAGACGCAGATTTTGCCGCGTGTGATAACTTTTAGCTTCCGCACGCAGGGCAGATTTAAGAGCAACTGCACTCCCATACCTCTGGGTAGGGACGTACCTCATAGATTTTTCAATAATATCAAATAGCCGGCACTGCCGTAAAGCATCTTGACCGCCGGTATCCGCCCCCACAGGCGAAGCATCAAACGAGTTTCTTCTGTGGGGGCGTTTTGCGTCCGCATCAGGGGGCGCAAAGCCCACTCCTTCAGGCGGAGCGGACACAGCATGCGCACCTATCCCGCTAAAGCGGTCACCACATGTATCCAGAGGGTTCACACCCGTGAGCAGGTGGAGCATTGTTGCACCCAAGCTGTATATGTCAGAGCGTTTCCAGTCGATTAAATGGGGAATTTTCAATGAAAGTGGAGCGCAAACCCCCGGAATGCGCAGATTTTGCCGAAATACCGCCAATTGCTCCGGGGAGGCATACCCCAAGCTGCGGCTGTAGCGTTTCATCCCTTTCCCTGTGACATATGCCACATCGAAATCAATAAGGCACACATCTCCGCTGCTGCTTAATATTATATTGGCAGGCTTGATATCGCGGTGGCAAACTTTGCTCTTGTGGATGGCCTCAAGAGCGCAGGCAAGCTGGTAATACCACTTCAAGACTTGCTCCGGCTTAAACTTCTCCCCGCGCATAATATGCTTATCAAGACTCTCACCTTCAATAAATTCGATAATTGTATAGCTGACGGAACTGTCGGTGAGGAAATCCAGAACTTGCGGCACAAAGGGGCTCTTTATGTTTTTCAGAGCCTCCACTTCGTTACGCATAATTTCAGCATCATAGTTTCCCGTATTTTTCAGTTTCTTAATCACAACATTTTTCTGAAGGCCTTTGTGCCAGGCTTTATATACACTGCCGCTGCCCGAGGTGCTCAATATCTCAAGAATTTGAAAAGATGTATGAAGTTTGTTCATATAAGTACCATTCCTTTAGATGAGTTTCAGGCACAGCCGATCCCCGCTCCCTATATCACAGGTTATTTAATCTATCCTTTGCACTCCCAGATATAATCAGCTCCGCAGTTGCCAAATGATATGCGAAACCCGCTTTCAAGAGCAAATGCTGTGTTTGGCGGAAGCCTGCTCTCATTTATAAATGTCCCCGCGCTGGATGCCAGATCGGTAATTTTGTACCCTTTGCCGTCGCGCTCAATTACAGCATGCCTGCGGCTCACTGCCTTCGTTTTTTTCTCAAACTCAAAGCTCGACTGCTTTCTCCCTGAACTTGAATCATGCCGCCCTATGCTAAACAACTCTCCAGGGGCAATGCTTACATCTATTGCCATAGGAAGCTGCTGGCTACCGTCATTTCTTAGCCTTGCAAAACTTCGGATTTTGCTTACGCTCTCGGTGGCAGGGCTCTTTCCGTAATAGTTTCGGAATGCGGGATGACTGCTGCTTTGAGTATCTGCACCTATCCCATCCCAGCTCATTGAGGCTATGTCGGCCTCAGCGTACTGCTCCGCAGGATTTACATACCGCCCTGCACCTTGCGGCAGCTCGGATACCACCGGCTCCACTACACCTATTTTGCTGAAAAATCCCCCTACCGAGGTTCCTCCCTTCTGGTTTTTCTTCTCTCTTGACCTAACAGCCTTGCTTGCGGCTGCCTTTTCCCCTGATTTGCCTGTCCGGGAGGTTTTTTCTGGGATTTCAATTATTATATCCCGAGGGTCATAATGGAGCTCCGGTTCTGGCTTTGCATCTTCAGAAAACTCCAAAACTTGCTGCGGGCTAAGCTGCATGGCTTGAATCTGTGCCGGCGCAATGCTAAGGCAGCTTTCTTCTTCCCCCTCCTCGGGCAGCTTAGCTGCCGTGAGTAAGTTTCGCTCCGAAAATTTTGCACTAGCTGGCACATCCTCCAACTTATTAAGCCGCAACAGCTTGAGAAGTTCCTCCGGCTCAAAATTTTTCATTATGGCACGCAAAACCTTATTTTCAAGAACAGGGTTATCCACCGTTACTATCTTTGAAACATCTGCTGTGAGTTCTCTGAGGGCACAATGGTCTGAAACATCTTGAGTTGTAGGAATATATACATAGCTTGCGGTATTTTTTTCCTTGTCGTAAAACAAATATTCGATGCTCAGTATGAAGGCGCGCGGCTTCATAAACCAGTCCCCGCACACAAAGAGCGGCTCAAGCAAGCTCGCCCAGAGCTGTGCATATTCTTCTGTGCTGCGCCTTCCCTCCATGTGCTGGAGCTTGCATTTTAGCCCTATTTGATATATAAGTTCGACTTCCCCTTCGATATGGGAATAGCGAAACGGCAGTATAAAGGAAGGCATGTCCGCCCCTACTGTCAGGAGGGCTTTTTGGTCAACATCCTTTTCAGGAATCCTTATCACCAAGGTCGCGCCGGTCAAAATATCATTTTTGAATTGAATAGCATAACTCATAGCCCCGCCTCCTGTTTGTACTCCAGTAATGTAATAAATTTCCAGCCTTGCTCAGTCAAAACCGCCGCACAGCCCCGCTCGAAGCTCCTTGCCAGAACATACTGCACATCAATAACCACACGCCCTCCGGTGCTTATATACCCCCAAAGGCCTCCGATTTTCACCGCCGCTAAATGCTGTCCAAAGGACAGGGCATCATCAAAAATAAACTCAATGGCTACACTTCCGTCCGAATCAATAAAACCCCATTTCCCATCTCTTTTGACTGCTGCGAAACCGTTGCTTGAAAACGGCCTGGCATCCTCATAAGCCTCTCCTATTTGTTTTCCTCCCCTAAGGTGCAAAACCTCGCCTGCGGAAATCACAAAAACAGAACCCTGCCCATAGCACCTGTTAAGCTCATCTGTGATAATGCCGTCATATTCGGGACTGATAAGCCACTTTGTGCCTATGTCTATGACTCCCCACTTGCCATCTGCCTTGGCCGCAGCATAGCCTTCGGAGTATGTTCCAAGCTCTTCAAACCCGGAGCTTCCTAGCGCGAGATCCCCTGCCGCCCTGTACCAGTTTCCCCCGGCCCTTACCGCAACCCGGTTTTCCGAGTAGTTGCCTATATCCTCTGCTTCACTGCTTAAAATAGCTATGCGGTTGTTGTTTCTGTCTACCGCAAAGACCTTACCGCCGCTCATAACAATTGCCCTATCCCCGCTGAGTGTACTGATTTTCTCGTATTCACAAGGGATAACAGGTACTCCCCCGATTCCTGCTATACCCCAGCGCCCATCTTTTTCCACCTGCACATACCCACCTAAGCTGGCACCAACATAGCCGTAGGTGCTTCGGGTAGTTTCATAAGCGTAGCGGGAACTCTCATACAGCACAGCAAGCTCTTGGCATGAGTTTTTTTCAATTCCCGCTTTTAGCACTTTGAGCGCCTCGCCGGTTCTGGATTTACCTAGGTAATAATTGGCCGCCTCGGCATAAATCTCAGAGCTAACTTCCTTTCGGTTCATCTGCTTCTCCAGAAGGTTTGTGTATTTGCGGGTATACCCCCTTGTGTCTGCAAGTGCCAAGTATGCCGCTTTGAGGTGTTCCTCGGCAGCAAGCGTATAGGCTGCATTGTACCCCGCAGCTTCCTCCAGAATAGGAACCGCACGGACATACAGGCCATCTTGGGCAAACACTGCGGCTTGGGAAATCAGTTCAAGCTGCTTCTGCGCAGGCGAAGCCGAGCCGATTGTTATAATCCAAGCAATGGCTAAAATAGTGACACAGCCTGCACTAATCAAAATCCGTATACGTTTTTTCATTTTTACTACAATTCCTTTCGCTCCGCTTAGGCACACAACGACCGGAAGTTGTCATGAATATGTGCATCAGCGGTGTTTTTCGCAAGCCAAAGCCGCCTGCATATTTAGGTAAACTTGAACCTATTGAAACTTGCCGTTTCGCAGTTCATCTTAGAAATAGCGTAACCAAAATCCCTGCGTATAAAAATGGCACGAGCGGTATAGGATCTTTGCGCTGAATTTTTTTGAGCACTATCAGCACAATGCCTGTTATTGCTGCGGCCACTGTGCCTATAAAGACTGCGGGAACTGAATTTTCAAGACCCAAGTACAAACCTGCAACTGCCATGAATTTCACATCTCCCCCGCCTAGGCCGTTACGGCTGAAAATATATACAACAAGAAATATAGCCCCGCAAACCATAAATCCCAAAGCTCCCTCAATGAGCATCTCCACCGAGGTGCCGGGGTCAATAAACAGTTTAGGTACAAGTGTCATAACCCATACAGCCAGCATGAGCATAATTAATTTATTTGGAATTCTTCTCGTCTTAAGGTCTAGCACAGCCGCCAGATAGCCAAATACTATGAGCAGTTCATGCCAGAGAAGTACAAATGGCTCTGTACGGCCCTCCCGCATTATGAGAAGTAATATAACCGGCACAGGAAGGCCTAAGTACGGAAGTATGCGCATCATATTTTCCCGCGACACACTAACCATCACCAGTACCCCTGTCCGCTGCCATTGAGCCATGCCTTCGTTATGGCTGTCTGAGTAATCTTGAGAGTCGGGTTAAAGGGCAGAGGCAATGCCCCGAAGGTATATTCAACTTCATACTCCACTGTCAGTTTCACATTTCCGTCTTTATCGAGCAAGACACTGTTTCCCGTCCCCAAATTGCCAAACTGGTGAAACTCCAGCGCACTTAGCCCCACTGCGCCCGAACGGCTGTTTACCACCCTCGCCGAGCGCAAATATTCATCAGCGGTTTTATCGCCGTTGGAAAGATACCTGCCCACCATCGGCCTGGCCACAAGCTCAAACACCTGGTTGCGCAATTCATTTTGCCCAAACGAAAGCATTTGTTGTAATACAGCCTCCGGGTTGCCCACAGCTTCTTCACCGTAACCATAGGCAAGGTTTATAACATTGCCTGCACTATTTATTCTGCTTCCTATATCTTTGAGAGATCCGCCCCCCTTAAACACCGCATTTAACTCCTTGCGCAGTTCATTTGCCCCGATGGCGGTCTTATCAGCTTTATTGTCAAGCGCCGTCATATCAGCGGCCACGCCGGCAGCTTCTAAGGTGTAACAGTAAACAGACAGCGTTTTGGCCGTTTGGGTAAGCGCATAATGCACCCGCGCCTGCA
>WQRL01000024.1 GCA_009786775.1 Oscillospiraceae bacterium | reverse complement strand
GTGCGCTTTTGTGTTTACATTGTTTAATTTACAAGGTGCAGGTGCGCTGTCTCGCCAGCGCTTCCGCATTTTGTGCGGACTCTTAGAATAACGCATCTCTCTGCCATTGTCAAGAACTTTTTTCCAAGTTTTTTAACTTTTTTTCAGTGCCAGACGCTTGGCCTCAGAAGTGCCTGATTAAAATAACATAGCGGCTCTACCTTGTCAACAACTTTTTTGCGTTTTTTTGAGTTTTTCTACACTTTATAGACACGCCGCCGTGTGTGCAGAAAACGCAGAGATAAATCTAAAAGGCGGAAGCACTGCAAACTCGCACAGCACCCCCGCCCCTGTTCCGCTTTATTTCAGCTAATCAGGCACAGCCGTTTCCTCAGTCTGTACTTCAACATATTACAAACTTAGCATACTGAGGCTCAAAACTTTACTGAGATCCGACAACAGCGGGGTTTACCATTTCCATAGAATCAGTAGGCGTTAATATCTCGCATTCTTCCAAAATATTTGAGTTTCTTTCAAGCATCTGCAACAGGCGCACTGATGAGCCAGATGGCGAATTTTCTCCACGCTCCCAACTTTCGACGGTTTTCTGTGACACGCCTAGGCATTGGGCAAATGTTTTTTGAGTCAAATTGTGGCTTACGCGAAGACTTTTTATTTCATCCTCACTATACTGTTTTAACGGCGTCACATTTAGAGATTTCACCTCTACAACCCTAGTGCGGCATTTAGACCGATCGCCTTTTGCATATTCCAGCAATTCGGTCAACCCCTCCATCATGCTATCAAATTGCTTACTCATTTCTTAACTCCTCTCCAATAGCCTTAACAATCTGTTTTAGTTTAGATTTTTCTGCTTGAGTCAAATTCTCCTTTGCCGCTTTGGGAAACAAATCAAACAAGAATATGCTTTCCGACACAATAAAGTCTAAATACAGTATACGAACGCCACTACTTTTCCCTTTGTCTGGCAGTGCCCACCGCAATTTTCTGATTCCACCTGTTCCTTCAATAACTTTGCCTGCTTGGGGGCTGTCAAGTAAAAACAACTCCAACTGTTGCAGATTATCATCACCCAGCCCCAGCTTCTTCCATTCACGGTCAAATTTAGGTGTGTATACAAATTCTCTTTTCATCGTTAGCCTCCCAAATGCATTATAACCCTATTTGATAGGGTTAGTCAACACAATGCTACAGGAACACAAAGCCTAGAGCGCATCAAACGAGCCGAAGGATTAACTCTCATCCTTCGGCTCGTTTGAAATTATTGGGGTTTCGGGTTTCCTAGAAACCTAGTTCTTATGGATGCCTGCCTATTTCCTAGAGGCCTATAAATTTCCGTCTAGGATTACATTTTGCAATCTCACTGCCAGGCTTGCCATGTGACTGCGTTGCAGGGTGGCGTTGGGATTCATCCGCCCGCCTCCTATGCCTTCGAAAATGCCGAGGTCCACGCAGATAGCCAAGGCCCGTAATTGCGCAGCAGTCAGATTGTCAACATCCGAAAATTCTGCAAGGATATCACTGACATCCTCATCTGCAATTTGTATATCGGCGCCAAGTGAGCTGAGGGCATTTACAATCAGCACCGCAGCTTCAATGCGGGAAACAGGTGTGGCTGGTGCGGTTCCTGTAGTTTTTAGCCCATGTTCAATAGCCGTGGCCATGGCCGTGCTGAAATCTACAGGAACGCCCAGAGCACGCAGGAACATTGTTGCTGCCTCTTGATTTGTCACCATGGAAGCGGGGTCAAATATGTTATTGCCGCGGCCTTGTATAATCATCAGGGATGCGGCGAGGTTTATCTCGTCTGTAACATGAGCAAACCGCGCACCAAAACTTATGTCGGTAAAGTTGGCTCTGACACTTAGAGGAACCAGCGTAGCTGCGTCGCTTATGAGCACAACTACAGTGCCGTCGGGATTCACCCGCGTTGGGACAGGGGTAAGCGTGCCGTCAGCGTTGAGGATTGCTTTGGTTGTTAGCGCAGATGTCACGGCACCTTCGGGTAACGTAAGGGTTGCGATGGTGTTTTGCTCCGCAACTGCCGCCGTTACTGCCGTGCCTGCTTTGGTTATGGCCTTTCCTATCGGCTCAACCTCTTGCGCAAGCGCAGCCACTGCGGCTTGTGCGCGGGAAATAGTTTCGGCGTTTGCCCGCTCTGCTGTTACAGCTTCCTGAGGCAATGCGCCGCTCGGCTGCGGCTGAGGTTCTGGAGCAGGGGTGGGTGCCGGGGCTGGAACGCCCCCGCCGCCAGTTGCTCCACCGCCTCCGTCACCGCCAGCTGTGCCGCCTCCTGGCGGCGGGGCGGGAACATTGTTGTCTGGTGGCCGAGTGCCGTTAGGCGGCTCTGTATCTACTGGCGGTTCAGTGTCTATAGGAGGTTCGGTATCCTCTATGTAAAGTAAGTAGGTTTTATAAAAGTCGCCACCAGAATGGCCCTCCACTAACACTGTGAATACAAACGCTCCATAAACTGTAGGAATTCCGTAAATACTCCCATCCAAATCAAGTGCCAACCCCGCTGGAAGCGTTGATGCTCCAACAAGAGAAACGGTTACGCCATCTCCGTGATTAGGGGAATAACTATACGCCACACCCAAGATTCCTCGGCTAAGTGTCTTGGGCGTGACTACTTCTAAACCATCAAACCATCTAAAAGTCGGAAATTGGCTATTTACAGAAACGGTTTGTGTTAATCGGGTTTGGAATAGCATTTGTTGATACTCCCAGTCGGGAACTTCCCAAATGTCAGCAAAGTTCGGCCAAACCCATATGGAAGCAGACTCAATTTCATATACACTTTGACCCAAATTTCCAACCTCAAAAGGAACAAGGTCAACCCACGACCATTCCCCAACATAAGTCCAGCTTAATCCATCCGTAGTCCTGTAAAATCCGCTAATGCGCCCACCAAGCACACATTGCCAAGAGCCAAGAAGCCCGAGGGCATCAAACTGATGGTGGAACGAAAACCAAGGGTCGGGCAAATGCGGATACAATGGCGGAGGTGGGTTCTCGAGAGTTACAACGGGAGTCCAAGTTACTGCGCCACTTTCAATGCCATCTGCAATATATACACCTCGTCCTCCTGCTATCATACGAACAACAAGATTCCCGTTAGGTAGCGAGAATATCTGTCCAGAACCATCCAAGCCGTGCTCAGACAAGGAACTCACAAGATTAATCCAAGTAACCCCATCTCGAGAAACTAGCGCTTGTGCCCTATCATCTCCGGAGCCCAAAAACGTTTGGAAAATGAACCAGCCGTGTTGATGCTCTAATCCCCAGTAGCTGCTAGTGCGTATAGGCACGTCAAACCAGTTTTCACCGTCATGGGTGCCTATTGTCACCCCATCCGCAATAGCTATAAGGGTATTATCGCCCACTACCAGGCGCTTCCACATATCCCCGACACGGCCTTGCACGAGCCATTCCCTACCATCAGCCGACGTGGCAATGTACTGTGAATAAGTATCATTTACACAGACGGCACCGACAATTCCTACAAACCGTCCATTTGATGTGAGTTGAACAACATTACCGTATAACAAATACATGCTCCTTGGCACTGATGGACCCTGAACCGAAAATACACTTCTTGCGTTGTCAACATGTTCTGCCGCAGACGCAACGACTGGCGCACCTGCGATGGCCGTCAGCACTATGCTGAGAACTAAGATTTTTGCTACTAATTTCTTCCTTGCTTTGTTAAACATTTTTTCCTCCCAAAATTAATTTAATTATAATCAAGCAAATCGTGGGCCGCGCCGAGTTTACTCGTGCATGACCGAGATTGCAATGATTTAAGCAGCACCACGCAAAGGCTGTCAGCGTCTATACTCCATATTTGGGTCAATGAGCCTAAAGAGCGGATTGATGCCCGCATTCACGGCCTCAACCTCTGAGCGAAACCCTGCCAGCCTCTCATAATGCTCATTTGAAGTAATATGCCCCGCCTCGTAAGCCCCCAATAGCAGCGACTTGTAAATCCCTTGTGACTCTAAGCTAAACCTGTGAATCTGGAAAAGCATCCTGGCATAAATCAGAGCTTCGTCAAAATCTCCCACATACCCATACCCCAGAGCCAGTTCGCGGATGAACTCACGGTCAACAGGGTTTTGCAAATGCCCCCGCTCCAAGAGTCTGAGGGCCTCATGCGGGGAGGGTTCAACCCTTGCCATATCCATAAAAATTCGGTAGTTCCAGGGATTTGCGGCATGTGCCACACGAAACGCAGCTTGAGCGCGCCCGGTATCATCTTGGTTTAGCCTGCCAACAGTTATAGCCGCCTGAGAAAATAGCATCAGAGTTAACGCCAGAGTCGGGAGCACTAGGGACAGGCGCACGACAGGCCTTAGGGCAAATGTCCTTTTAGGCAAACTCAAGTTACTCAAAATGAATGTGAAAAAGATAATCACGAGTCCGAATGCGAAATTTACTTCCAAGATGCTTCCCGTTATAATCACGAGCAGAAGAAAAACGTGGTAAAGCATGCGCCGAAAACCTGTTACCAGTGAACAGATTGCAACTGCAAGGAAGGACAGCAGCCCAAGAAAACCAGCATCCAGAGCTATTTGAAAGTAAACACTGTGTATATATCTCACCTGATATGGTGCTGTTTGAAACTGCAAGTGCAAAAATTGCCACTGCCCCATGCCTATCCCAAAAAAGTTAGAGCGCAGCTCCGATAGTGCGTCAATATAAGTAAGCAGTCTTTCCACCAGAGTTGGGCCGAGCACAAAGCTAATAATTAGCTCAAACCAAAGTATAAAAACCGCTAGAAGCACTGCTGCAAAGCCTGCAAGAATGTAGTACCTTATTCTATGCTTAATACAGAGGAAAATATAAACTGCCGCGACTGCAATGAAAACGGCAATGCCAATGCGCGACCTTGTGAGAATTAGAGCGGTGAGCATAATAGCCCCGCTTAGAATCTCCGATTTGCTTTTAGTTTTCATATAGTAGTGGGCCGACATAATAACTCCTGCACTCAGGAGCATGGCGGTGGTGTTCGCATACTGCAAAAACGACTGAAGCCGGCGTGAACCATCAATTACCATATAGTCTGCAAGAGGAAGCCCTGCCACAGCCAGCAGGCCGCCTATAGCCAAGAGCAGAAACGACCTGTGAAATGCCGCTTCAACCATTTTCTTGTCCTCTATATTTGCAAACACAATATATGACAGCGGAAAAAGCAAGTATCTGAGCAGTTCTTCAAGCGCAATGCCAGCGTTGGTGTCTACTATTAACGCCGAGAGCACTGCGGCAAGGAACAGTCCAATGAGAAAAAGGAAATTTAGGTCAAATGAAATAGCCTTTTGGCGCGGGCGGGATATTATGAATATGAGGCAGCATATGTTGAGAAGTATTAACCATGCAGAGAAGAATGCCCCTCTAAAAATCATTGCTCCAAAAATCATGGCATAGACTGGATATTTGAGGTGGCTTGTGTGCGGGATTTCGGTTTGTTGTTTCTTTGTCATAAATGCCCCTCATGCAAACAAAAATTGCCCTGCAAACTTTTCCGACATTTGCACAGGCTCAAGCCATACCGCAAGACTGCGGCATTTGAGCAAAATTTGTCAGATTTGTTTGCAGAGCAATATGGTAAAGCAAGCTCTCTCACACCCTAGCACTTATTTCCCGGAGGATTTCCCCGCCGAAACCGATGTAAAATGCGGTTCCAGCGGCTTTTCCCTCCGAGAAACGAAAAATGCCGTGTATGACCATTACATACACAGCAAATAGTTAAGTGCAACACAACCGACCCCGCAACAACGGATTATACTCTTGCGCAAAGAAGCAAACCGTCATATAATGGGTCACGTGGTGTAGCGAAAGCTATTGTGTATGTGGGTCGTGACCACATATGCAGGACGGGGAGGGCTGCCACCCTTTCCGTCTGCCGCCGCAAAGCGGCGGGCACTTTCGTTTCCAATGCTCAGAGTATATACACAAACAATGCGAAAATCAAGAGAAACTTTGTATATTTTGATTTTCGCCCATTAAAAAGACAAATTCACAGGTTAAAACAGCGATTTATGGCCATCTGAAAGATGTGCTAAAATCCGAAAATATATCCACTATTACAGGCACTACAGAGGCAAAGGAGGTTGCAGCATGAAGAAACTGCCACTGGGCATACAGAGTTTTCGGGAGATAATTGAGGAGAACTATGTTTATATTGAAATGGAGTATGAGAAATGCCAGTAAAAATCCCTAACCAGTTGCCATCCAAAGATATTTTAGAAAATGAAAACATATTCGTTATGACAGAGTTCCGGGCTGGGCATCAGGATATACGCCCGCTCAGGCTTCTTATACTTAATTTGATGCCAACTAAGCAGGTGACTGAAACTCAGCTTCTGCGCAAGCTCTCAAACACCCCCTTGCAGATTGAAATTGAGTTTTTGCAAATGAGCAGCTACACCTCCAAGAATGTTGACCCTGAACATCTTGAGTCTTTTTATACGTCCTTTGACAAAATCCAAAACAAGCATTATGACGGGATGATTATAACAGGTGCGCCTGTGGAGAATCTTGAGTTTGAGGATGTGGATTACTGGGATGAGCTGTGCCGCATAATGGACTGGACCACCCGAAATGTCCACTCGACTTTTCATATCTGCTGGGGTGCACAGGCTGCACTATATTATCATTACAAGATTCCAAAGTATCAAATAGGCCCCAAGCTGTCGGGCTTGTTTAGCCATAAGGTGCTCAAGCCCCAGTCGCCGTTCTTTAGAGGGTTTGACGATGAGTTCTTCATGCCCCATTCCCGCTACACTGAAGTCATGGAGGCGGATGTCCGAAAGGTTGAGGAGTTGGAGCTTCTCTCCGTTTCCGATGAGGCGGGAGTGTTCGCCATAAAGTCAAATGATAACCGCCGCTTCTTCATAACAGGGCATCCTGAATACGATGCAGACACCCTTGCGCTGGAGTATCAGCGGGATTTGGAAAAAGGGCTCGCAATCGACATGCCCAAGAATTATTTCCCGGACAATGACCCTAATGCGACACCCTATGTGTGCTGGCGCGCCCACGCACAGCTAATGTATTCAAACTGGCTCAATTATTATGTGTACCAGTCCACGCCATATGACATTGGCAAAATTGGAATTTAGTACACCGTGCTTAAAACATCGTTTTTGAAATAACTCCACAGCCCTGTCCGCACTGCTGCAAAAGTGCTGCAAATCCCTTTTCGCCCCTAGTTTACACCCTCTCATTAACTGTGAAGCTGGCCGATCTCACATTTCCGTACATCGGAACCGTGAGGCCGGCTTCTGTTATATCTGCCCTGTAGAAGGAGATAATCCCCCTATAACTATAGTCCCCCAGCACCACGCTCACGCCATAATAGGCCGTCATCATCTCACTAAGGCTTCGTGCGGCAGTGTAAAAGAGGTCATCCCTCGACCAGAACTCGCCATCTAGCAGAGCCTCTTCCCTGTTGCCCACCCGGTAGATCAGCCTGACTATTATGCCTGTCCTGTCGTCAATGACCACATTTACTGAATTGCCCGAATGGTCAGTTATGTCAAACTCCCATATAATCATATAGCGAGTGGTAACTAATGCGTCAACAATAAGAGATGCCAGGCCTTCGCTGATTACCACATCCTCATAATCAAGCTGGAACGGCCCTGCGCTAAAGAATCTGGCCACTTCTTCCACAGCCCTCAGTTCCGCTGCTTCAAGGCTCATATTGCTGCCTGTGTGAAGCGGCAGGATGTCGGCGCTTGAACTTCCTGCGAGGGTTATGCGCTCCGTCAGTGTAAGCTCGGGCACCGCCTCAAAGCTGATGCGCTCTGAATCAACCAGAATTAATGTGTCAAGACGGCGCATGTCAGTGATGCCCGCTACAGCATTTGGCAAAAAGAAGCTGCCTATTACTATAACTGCCGCTATAGCTAACGAAACATAATGTCTTATTTTCATATTTATTAAAGTTCCTTTCGCTTCTCTTAGGCATCTGCCGTTTCTGCTTTTAGCTTAATTGTAACCGTGGTGCCTACGTTGAGTTCACTTTCAAATGTCAGCTCCCCGCCGTGCAGCGAGGCGATTTCATCGCAGAGCCTAAGCCCCAGCCCCACCCCGCCCTGAGAGCGTGCGCGGGATTTGTCCACACGGTAGAAGGCATCTTTTATTTTGTACAGTTCATCTTCAGGGATTCCCCTGCCGTTATCGGCTATTTTTATCTCGCAGTGCCCACCTTCAGATTTTGCAGTTATCTTAATCTCGCCAGCTTCGTCAATAGCTTTTCTGGCGTTGTCGATTATATTTAGAATCAGGGACATGAACAAATCTGGCTCGATTTTGCATGTACTGCCGTCACAGTTTGCAGAAATTTCAATATTTCTCTTAGCAAGGACGGGGCGCACCAGCCGCACTGCATCGCCTATGATTTGCGCGATGCTAATGGGAAGAAATGTGAAATCCCTTTTTTTCAAAACAATCAGGTCAAGGAGCTTTAGGGAGAGCACTTCAAGCCTGCGCCCTTCCATGAATATATAATTGGCGGCATCCTGCTTGTCGGCATCTGGAAGGGAGTGGCCCCTTAGAAGGTCGGCATATCCTATTATAGATGTGAGAGGGGTTTTAAGTTCGTGGGCAAAGCTGCCCATAAACTCTTCTTGGCGCTTCATTGTGTCTTTCATTTCGTTTATGTTGTTTTCCAGCTTGTCTGTCATGTTGTTAAAATCCACAGCGAGGATTCCTATTTCGTCACTTCCGATTGAGGTCGCCCTACAACTCAAGTCCCCTGAGGCAATTGTTCTGGTTATGCGGGATAGGCGGCGCAGGGGGGATGTCATCCAGAAGGATAGCAGCCAGGAAAGAGCCGCCCCAAGGGCTATCAGCACCACAAAAAGCTGCCTGTAAATACGCTGCTGTTCTTGGCGCGCTGAAAACACAGGGCTTAGGTCGTATACGCTTTCCAGAAATAGTGCCGAGGCTCCGAACTGAAACTGCCCTGCCAATTGCAGAAAATATGAGCCCTGCGTGGTGCGGAAGGTGAGCATGGCAAATTGCTCTCCGCTTACATTGTCTAAATATATGTCGTAAAAAACAACCCGCTCACCTAAGATTTGTTCAGCGGGGTTATTGCCGAAAAGCCCCGCCTCGCGGCTGGTATAGATTATTCTCCCATCTTCATGAGAAAGGCGCAGGGCAAGCCAGTTGTGCTCACCGTGGGCATCAAGCCTGGAAAGGGCGTTTACAAAGTCCTCATATTCCCCGCTCTGCTCCCCTGTCTGGGTGGCTTCGCTTACCGCTGAGAGGGTGAACAAAATAAGCCTGTGTGAGCTCGCTGCCGCCTCTTGTAGCTGGTTGAGGTAGTTTCCGGTGGAAGCGGAAATAAGCACACTACCGCCAATGCCAAACGCAAGCGCCAGCATGACGGTAAATGCAATCATCATCTTCGTTCCGAACTTCATACTTGATTCCCCTCAGTGTGAGATAGTCCCACGCGGACGGCGGGGCGGCGGACGGCATGGCTTACTGTCATGACGTACAGCTCAGCGTACGGCTCGGCCGCAGGTTCTGCCCCTGCAATAAATATCTCACTGCGCTCACTTATTTTACACTTCTAGCCTGTACCCCACCTTGTAAACAGACTGGAGTTTGTCCTCCCAGCCGGCTTTTTTGCGTACTCTCTGGACATGCAAGTCTATTGTGCGGCTGTCGCCAAAATAGTCGCTGCCCCAGACGCGCTCATAGATTGTTTCGCGGTAGAGGGCGGTGCCCGGATTTCGGGCAAACAGGAGCAGAAGCTCATATTCTTTGCGCGTGAGGGGAATTTCCTCATCGCCGCGCTTTACAAGCATTGAGCGGGTATCTATTGTAAGCCCTGCTATTTCAATCATCTGACCGAGTTTATTGTATCTGCGCAGGACAGTTTCGACACGGGCCAGCAGTTCGATTATCTCAAAGGGCTTGACTATATAATCCTCTGCGCCCATTTTCAGGCCCTTGACCCTGTCCTCCACCATGTTTTTGGCCGTGATAAATATTACAGGCATATCCAGGTGCCTTATATATTCCATCAGTTCAAAACCCGTCGCCCCCGGAAGCATAACATCGAGCAAGATTAGGTCAAACCGCTCCGTTTCAAGTATGTCTGCGGCGGCAATGCCATCGAATGCGCATTTGCATTCGTAGCCCGCTTTTGTCAGGCTCATGCGCAAGAGGTCTGAGATAGGCTTTTCGTCTTCGACAATAAAAATTTTAATCATAAGCTATTTTCCTCTGTAAATCTTTTTTTGAATATCTCATGCCGCCTCGGTATCGCCCGCGCAAGCGAAACCGGCTTCATGTCTTTGTTAACAAATGCGTGTGCGCTCTCTGCTTCACACAAAATTACACCCTCTTGGTTTATGACACTGTATACCACGCAAAACCGCACGCCCGTATACTTTGTTATCTTCATTTTGACAGTGAATGTATCGCCGAATCTTGCGGGGTACTTATATTTGAGATTTATATCTGTAATTGGGCTCATCACGCCCAGCCGCTCCGTTTCATCATAGGCTAGGCCGATACTCGCAAAATAACCATTTCTGGCTTCTTCCAGCCAGCGCACATAGTTTGAGTGGTGCACCACACCCATTTGATCCGTTTCGTAAAAAAATACAGTTCTAGTATACTCGAACATTTCCTTCTCTCCTTTGGCTAGTAAATCAATTCTTGCGGTTGCTTATTTACTAGAGTATACTATAAGTTCCGTATGCTTTGTATCCTTTTATTTGGAGGTTTTGGTTTTGTCTGATACAATTGCTGCGATTGCCACAGGCTCTGCGGTGTCGGCAATCGGGATTATTAGAATGAGCGGTGATGACGCTATAGTTATTGCCGGTAAAATTTTTCGGGCCTATACGGGTGTAGGGCTTGAATCCGCCCGCGACAGGCAGATGTATTATGGCGAGCTTTTCGGCGCGGACGGCAAGCTAATCGACATTGTACTCTGTGTTGTGACACGCGGGCCGAATAGTTACACAGGTGAGAATACTGCGGAGTTTCAGTGCCACGGCTCCCCCCTTGTACTATCGGAGGTTCTCAAAACCCTCTTCACCCTCGGTGCCCGCCAGGCTCTTCCCGGGGAGTTTACT
The DNA here is from genome assembly GCA_009786775.1 of Oscillospiraceae bacterium. GTDB lineage: Bacteria > Bacillota > Clostridia > Oscillospirales > Oscillospiraceae > WRMH01. The sequence continues at coordinate 660 of WQRL01000024.1, read as the reverse complement.
AAGCGGGCCTTCCTAAACGGACGCATGGACTTGGTGCAGGCTGAGGCCGTTATCGACCTCATAGAATCCGAAACTGTTTTTGCGGCGCAAAATGCAGCGGGTCAGTTGCGCGGAGCGGTGGGTGTTAAGCTAGAAGCTGTCTATAGCACACTCGTGGATGTTATGGCACATTTTCACGCCGTCATTGACTACCCTGATGAAGATATTGATGAGTTTACCATGGAGGGCTACCTCTCCTCACTGCGAGGAGCAGAGACTCAGCTTGAGCGGCTGCTTTCCACGCACGAGCGTGGCAGGGTTATGCTCCAAGGTGTCCCAACCGCCATAATCGGACGCCCTAACACGGGCAAGTCATCGCTGCTCAATGCGCTTCTGGGCTACGAGCGCGCCATAGTGACGGATATCCCGGGCACCACGCGCGACACCATAGAAGAAAAACTCATGTTCGGCGGGGTTTTGCTGCGGCTTATTGACACAGCAGGAATGAGGGCTACCGGCGATGTAGTTGAGAAGCTAGGCGTTGAGCGCACATTATCTGCCATCAGTGCCGCGGGGCTCGTGATTTTGGTTCTGGATGGCTCGGAACCCCTGCGCAAGGAGGACTACGAGGCTCTAGACTCAATTCCTGAAGATGTTCCAAAACNTGCAGTTATAAATAAA
>WQRL01000023.1 GCA_009786775.1 Oscillospiraceae bacterium | reverse complement strand
ACTTTGAGCCGATGTCACTTATTCACGGAGTGATGTTTGCCGGCATTACTGAGGACATGGTGTTTCGCGCATTTCTGTTAAATGCCATGCTAAAGAGGATGCAGCCGGTACAGGCGGTTACAGTGGATGCGGTGCTGTTTGCCCTCATCCACTACCCAATTTGGATTTACTTTGGATTTGACCCGGTTACAATCCTTCTAAGCAGTGTCCAAGTTATGCTTATAAGCGCGCTTTTTGCATATTCGTTTATTAAAACGCGAAACATCTTAGTCCCGATTGCCCTCCATATGATTTGGAATTTATTAGTGATGCTCTTCGTTTAGACAAAAGTCAGCACTAAACAGACAGTTGCCTTTGACGGCAACTAAAGTCCCCAGGCTAGTCAAATACGGGCGGGTGCTCTGGGGGAAAGTTAAATGACCGCAGTCCTGGAACACAAATCTTGGCCAAGCTCACAAGCCTTTGCCAGGGTAGACGTGACTGACGGAGGTCATTTGGCTTTTCCCCAGAGTACTTGCCCGTATTTGACGGAAGGGCTGCTGCATGTGATGCAACAGCCCCTGTATGTGTCTTGTGGTTTTAGTAAATTGCCTACTTCAGGCCCGCTTGCTCCAGCAGTGCTGGGACATGTTTTTCCCAGCCGAGAGCCATGATGTGTACGCCTTGGCAGTAGTCTTTACATTCTTTGATTATGCGGGCGGTGATTTCGATGCCTGTGATGCCCGCCTTGGTTTTTTCTTTGTCGGCCTTGAGCTCTTCAATGACCCATGCAGGGATGCTGACACCTGCGATGTTGTTGTTCATGAAGTTGGCCATGCCTGCGTTTTTCGGAATTATGACACCGATTTGAACAGGTACCTTGTACTGCTTCGCCCTGTCCATGAATTTGATGAACTTCTCTGAATCGTAGACGGCTTGAGTTTGGAAGTACTCAGCGCCCGCTTCGATTTTTCTCTCCATCTTTGCAAGCTGGACATCCACGGAGTCGCTGCAAGGTGAAACTACAGCGCCCTTGGCAAATTTCGGAGCATCGCCGTCAAGTTCGTTGCCCGCGAGGTCAAAGCCACCCTCAAGGGTTTTGACGCAGTGGAGCAGTGAAACTGAGTCTAGGTCAAATACTGGTTTTGCGGATTTGGTGTCGCCCATTACAGTGTGGTCGCCTGTGAGGGCGAGCATGTTGTCGATGCCGAAGTATGCCGCTGAGAGTAAGTCGCTTTGAAGGGCGATTCTGTTGCGGTCACGGCAGGTGAGCTGGAAAATAGAGTTAAGGCCCTTGTCTTTGAGTGCCTTACATGTGGCAAGGGAGCTCAGGCGCATTACCGATGATTGACAGTCTGTGACATTTATAGCGTGGACATCTTGCAGGAATTCTTCGGCTTCGTGCAGAAGGTGGTCGAGATTAAACCCCTTAGGTGGGCCAACTTCCGCAGTAAGGACAAATTCACCGCGAGCGAATAATTCTGAAATTCTCATATTAATTATATCTCCTCGTTATGTTGATGGGTAAAACAGGAAAACTGCGTCCTGTCTTATTTTATTATTACGCCTCAGGCGCGAAGTTGCGTATCTGTGCGGGGTATTTCATGTTCTCTAGCAGCTCAAGTTTTTCAAGCCGCCTGTAAATGCGTTCCCAAGCGCAGTCCATTTCTTTATCGACTTCGCACTTGCCGTCCTTGCAGCCGCCGCACTGTCCGTTTACCAGGCTCTTGGAGCACAGGGCTATGGGGCAGATGCCGCCTGTTTTGTTAAGGTAGCATTCGCCGCATTGGTCGCAGTCTACAGTCAGGGGTGTCACGCCTTGATAGCCAGGGAGCGGGATGGTGTCACAGCCTGCGAAAACGGGCTTCTTATCAAACATTTCCGAAACAGACTGTACGCCGACTCCGCATGAGAATACTAGCACAGTGTCAGCAGCTTCGATGGCGGGTAGGTGTTTTTTCGTCTGCACTGCAAGGTTTTCAGGGCTGCACACATATTCGGTTCGGATGACTTTTTGAGCGGTTCCGCTGCCTTTTAAGTCGTTATAAAGCTCTTTTGCTTCGGCTGCGGGGAAGTGGACCTCCTTGCAGCCTTCGCAGGAGATTATCACTGTCTTGGCACCGGCCAAGGCTTTAACTTCATCAATCTGTTTTAGCTGAGTAATTAACATCTACTTCGCCTCACTTTCTGCTAAGACCTTCTTGCCATACTTGATGGATGTCCTTAGCGGGATTTTTGATGAGCAGATGAATTCACAGCAGCCGCATTCCATGCAATCCCTGACGGCTTTCTCTTTGAGGCCGTCCACATTTTCAGCACCTGCGTAAATGGGATAGTAGAGAGGCAGAAGCTCCATCGGGCAGACATCGGCGCAGCGGCCGCATCTGATGCAAGGATTGGGCTCGGAAACCTCAGGCTCAATTGCTATTATGCCGTTTGTAGCCTTGATTACAGGAACATTTTGGTCAGTGACTTCAAAGCCCATCATCGGCCCGCCCAGTTTGAGCGTGGTGTCAGCGTCAGTTGTGCCGCCGCAGAAATCAACGATTTCTTTGACAGAGGTACCGATTTTGACTATATAGTTGCCCGGCTTGTTTATTTTCTCGCCGGTGACGGTCAAAACGCGCTCGACAAGAGGCATGCCCGTCTGGATTGCATCGGAAACAGCCTTTACAGTGCTGACGTTGCTCACCACAACGCCCACGTCTAGGGGCAGCCCGCCGCTTGGGACTTGACGGCCCAGTGCGCGCTTAATGAGCATTTTTTCTGCACCCTGCGGGTATTTCACATGGGCTACACAAATTTCAATGTTTGGAATCTGCGCAACTTTAGATTCGAGAACTGAGATGGCATCTTGCTTATTATCCTCAATTACGATTATGCCCTTTTCTGCGCCGATGGTCTTTAGCAGAACATTTAGGCCGAAGATAATATCGTCGGCATATTCGAGCATGACGCGGTGATCCGCCGTAAGAAGAGGCTCGCATTCACAGCCGTTGAGCAAAACAGTGTCAACAGGCTTAGGTGATTTGAGTTTTACAGAGGTTGGGAAGCCTGCGCCGCCCATGCCTACGATGCCTTTTTCTTTGACTAGTTCAACAATTTCGTCAACTGAGAGCTTTGTCCAGTCAGCGACCGGCTTGACGGATTCGTGGACTTCGTTCTTGCCGTCGGAATTAATGACGATTGAAAGTGTTTTAAGGCCTGTGTTGGGATGCTTTCTATCTTCGATAGCCGCAACAGTACCGCTGACGCTTGAGTGGACTGTGGCGCTTATGAAGCCTGCCGCATCGCCGATTTTCTGGCCTACTTTGACCGCATCGCCGACAGCCACAAGCGGCACCGCAGGGGCACCTGCGTGTTGTGAAAGCGGGATAACCACGGTGCTGGGAGTTGGGAACGCTTGCAGCGGCAAGTGTTCGGCAAACTCTTTGCTTTCTGTCGGGTGAAGGCCGCCGTAGAACCCTACGAGGCGCTTTTCGCGGACTGATTTTACATAATCGTTTATAATTTTGAAATTAACTTTGGAGTGGTCCCTGAGCTGTATTTCGCCGGTGCGCAAAAAGTCCAGGCGGTTTTGAGCTGCAAGCCTCTCATAGATTTTGTCCCATGCGCAGTCTTTTTCTTTATCGACTTCGCACTTGAAATCCTTGGAACCGCCGCATTGCCCGTTAACCAGGCTTTTGGAACAGTCCACAATCGGGCAAATTCCGCCTGTGAGGTTTAGGTAACACTGCCCGCAGCCGTCGCAGCGGCGCTTGGTGAGTGCCATGCCGTGGCGGCCTTCAAAGCATACTGAGTCGCTGGCGGCATAGACAGGGAGCTTAGAAATTTCAGCTACAGTCTGGATGCCCAGCCCGCAGGAAATTACACAGACATTTTTGGCCTGTGCGGGTATGGCCGTTTCTAGCTTCTTTTCCGTCATGGGCCTGTTGCAGAGGAAGTCCACCTGTGTACTGCCGGTAAGGTTCTTGCGCTGCTCCTTCAAAAAGCCGCAAAACTCTGCGCATTCAGGCTCTGTTTCCGCCTCGAATTCCTTGAAGCACTTATTGCATGAGATAACATACAAGTCATCCTTGTGCTCAAGCAGCGCAGTGAGTTCATCGGTTTTCTTCAGCTTAAACTTGGTATAATCTTCCAAAATCGATCTGCCTCCTTTTTTTGAAACAAATTATTATTAACAAAGGGTATTATTGCGCTTTTTGGGAAATCCCGTCCGATGGGAATAGTCCGCTAATTAGTAACTATAACACATGGTATTTTTATTGTCCATGTAATATGCTACTGTACATATAGAATTTGTTATGGTAATATATGGATAGATAATAATGTGCAAATTTTTGGGAGAGTGAATTAATAAGCATGAAGGAATCAAAACGTGCAGCCGATTATGGCAATGAGAGTATATCGCAGCTTAAAGGGGCGGACCGGGTAAGGACGCGCCCAGGGGTTATATTCGGCTCTGACGGCCTTGAGGGCTGCCAGCACGCCATATTTGAAATACTTTCAAACTCAATTGACGAAGCGCGCGAGGGTCACGGCAAGGTTATAAACGTGACTAGGGCTGCTGGTAATATATTTGAAATCGAGGACTTCGGGCGCGGCTGCCCCGTGGACTGGAATGAAGCAGAGGGGCGTTACAACTGGGAACTCGTATTCTGTGAGCTCTACGCAGGCGGCAAGTACCGCAACAACACGGGCGAGAACTACGAATTTTCCCTAGGCTTAAACGGCCTTGGTTCCTGTGCGACTCAGTATGCCTCGGAGTTTATGGATGTTACAATATTCCGCGACGGCAAGAAATATTCACTCCACTTCGAAAGCGGCGAAATAGTCGGGGAGCTTGCATCAGAGGACTATGCAGGCAGGCGCACAGGGACAATAATCAGATGGAAGCCAGACATCAAGGTTTTTACAGAGATTGACGTTCCTGCATCATATTTTGAGGATATGCTAAAGCGCCAAGCTGTGGTAAATGCAGGAATCACATTTAATTTTAGAAACCAGACTGACCTGGGCTTTGAAACTAAGGAGTTTTTGTACGAAAACGGTATTTTGGATTATGTGGGCGAACTTAGTGCGGAGGAGCCTCTCACAGCCCCTTTGTTTATAGAAGCAGAGCGCCGTGGGCGCGACCGTGCGGATTTGCCTGAGTATAAAGTTAAGCTCACGGCTGCATTTTGCTTTTCAAACAGAAACTCAGTCATAGAGTATTATCACAATTCATCTTGGCTGGAGCATGGCGGCGCACCCGAAAAGGCCACCCGCAGTGCGTTTGTAGCGGAGATTGACGGCTACTTGCGCAAGAACAACAAGTACCAGAAAAACGAGAGCAAGGTGACATTTGCCGACATTCAGGATTGCTTGATTCTTGTAACTAACTGTTTTTCCACACTGACATCATTTGAAAACCAGACCAAGAAATCCATAACAAATAAATTCATCCAGGATGCTATGACGGAGTTTTTGCGCACTCAACTGGAGATTTATTTCATAGAAAACAAGGCCGAAGCGGACAGGATCGCAGAGCAGGTGCTAATTAACAAGCGCAGCCGCGAAACTGCGGAGAAAACCAGGCTCAATATCCGCAAGAAGCTCTCAGGCAACGTGGATATCACCAGCCGTATCCAGAAATTCGTGGATTGCAGGACAAAGGAAGTCGAGCGCCGCGAGATTTATATAGTAGAGGGTGATTCCGCCCTAGGCGCCTGCAAGCTCAGCCGCGATGCGGAGTTTCAGGGCATTATACCCGTCAGGGGCAAGATTCTCAACTGCCTCAAAGCTGATTACGGCAAGATTTTCGCAAATGAAATCATAACGGACATAATCAAGGTTTTGGGCTGCGGGGTGGAGATTCAAAATAAGCACACCAAGGACATGAGCGCATTTGATCTTAGCGGACTGCGCTGGAACAAGGTTATAATTTGCACCGATGCCGACGTGGACGGCTTCCAGATACGCACGCTTATTCTCACCATGCTGTACCGCCTAGTGCCCACGCTGATTGAAGAGGGCTTTGTGTACATAGCCGAATCGCCGCTATTTGAGATTGAATGCAAGGGCAAGACGTACTTCGCCTACTCCGACCGTGAGAAAAAAGAAATCATTGCGAAGCTCGACGGGGCGAAGCACACAATTAACCGCTCAAAGGGTCTGGGCGAAAATGATCCGGAGATGATGTGGCTTACCACCATGAACCCCGAATCCCGCAGGCTCATTAAGGTCATGCCTTCAGAAGCCGAGGCGACAGCCGACACATTTGAACTTCTGCTGGGCAACAACCTTCAAGGAAGAAAGGACTTCATCTCTGACAACGGGCATAAATATCTGGACTTCGCAGATGTTTCATAGATATTAGTAAGCATTTACAAGTATCCGCAAGCAATTCATTCACGGCAATGTGAAATTATTTGTAGAAAGGTAATTGTTAACATGAAGAAAGCTCTGATGAAGGCACTCGCGTTTGTACTGGTTTTGGCTATGGTATTTCCCCTTGTGGGGTTTATGGAAGAAGCGGATGCACGGGCTTTGCAAGCTCCGTCTGAAGAGAGCATCTACGACACACTGTTTTGGGAGTCGTGGCAGAATGATTTTGAATCACTTGAGGAACTTATGGAGTGGTTTGCAGTTGAAAATGCAAGATGGTTTGCATTGGGGGACTTGCAGGATTTAGCGGAAATGCCCTTCTGGGCAACGCAATTTGCCAGGTCGGCTGATTCGTTTTCGGGATGGTATAACCTAACCGAGGCACAGTATGCAGTTATTGAACAGGCCTGGGAAAATGTGCGTGAGGATTTTGTGCGCAGTGTTGAAGCTGAGCAGGCAAGTTTGCTCCAGCATATGCGCGAAGAGCTTACCGCCCGTGGCGGAACTTACGGCATCATGAACGTCATGATAAATAATACATTTATGAGATTTGACGGGGCGGTGCCCGAAATCATAGACGGCACAGGCTTTGTTCCCGCTGCACAGTTTCTTAGGGCATTAGGCTGGGCAGTAAACTTTGACCCGCAGGCACAGACCATAACCGCTGCGCGCGGTGGGGACTATGTGCGGATTAGCGATGGGGAGAACGCAGTTGTGACAGTGGACGGATGGCGCAGAACCGTGGAGGGGTGCAGCCCATTTATTAGAGACGGAGTGTTCTTTATGCCGCTTCGCGCAATAGCCGAGGCAATGGGATACTATGTGTTCTGGGATGATCATTTCAGGGCGGTCATAGTTATAGGCCGCAGCGCTGTAATTGCCGAGCTTGACAGAGGCTTCACTGTAGTAAACCGCCTATTAAACACCCCTATGGATATTTTCTCAGTGAGTGAGGGCAAATATGAAACAGTGCTAAATATGCTTGGCGCAGTCACGATGTTTAACTCCATTGACGGAGATATGGAAATAGCCCTCGATGCAAATGTAACCCTTATTTCGCAAGGGTATAGTTTTAGCGCTAGCGGAGAGATTAACTTAACAGGGCTATTGGAGGTTCTCAGCACGCCGCTAAGAGATGTATGGATGCTTAATGATGAAGTTATAAATTATGCCGTCGCGCTAGAAAATGTGGAGCTTGAAATAATAATGAACTCTGACAGCGGTACGCTATACATGTTTGCTCCATTTTTGAGTAGCTTTATGCCTGAGTTAGACCCAAATGCGTGGATATCTATTGGGGGGCTAAATGAGATGCTTGAGGAAATAGCCTCTGAGCTTTTGCTAGAGGACATTAGCATAGCGATGTTACTGGGAGTGGAGAGCTTCGGAGAGTATATTTTTCCGGGATTCGGGCGCTTCTGGCATGGCAGGGGCAATATCAATATGTTTGATGAATTAGTGAGCACAGGAGAGCTCTACAGAGCTCTCCTGGGAGATAGCCGGTTTGTAAGGCGCGGCGATGTGTATTCGCTGTCTATAAGGCATAGCGATTTCTTGCGTGCAATGGAGCTTTATGGCGGTAACACGGACTCCGCCGAGTTTGATGTTAACCTTACAGTGGAGCTATCAAGAGATCAGATAGTTGCGGTTTCAGGTGAAATAGGGATTAGGACTACGTGGTACTCTTGGGGATGGACTGATGATTTCCTGTATGCTATCGAATTTGAGTTTAGCCGAAATGAGATGTCCGTTAGTTTTTACATGCACGAGAGAAATAGGCAATCAATACAATTTGAAATCAGCCTTGCCTCAACCGGCACCGATGCTCCGCTGCCTGCTGCGCCTCCGCCTGAAGCGGTGGTAATATCACTTGACGAACTGCTTGGCACGGAGTACACCCCTTGGATATACGCTTTATAAGTTACGATTTATCGTTTTCTCATAATTAATTTTCAACTAATAAAGGTGAATCATGCCTAAGAAGAATTCAAACGACAAAACTAAAAAAGCAGACAACCCTAATGTTATCGGGCTTAGAGCCGATGTGCTGGAACAGCCCATTACAGACACACTTGAAGTTAACTACATGCCCTATGCGATGAGTGTCATCGTATCGCGTGCGATTCCCGAAATAGACGGCTTTAAGCCCTCACACCGCAAACTCCTGTACACTATGTACAAGATGGGGCTAATGACAGGCGCGAGGACGAAATCGGCGAACATAGTAGGGCAGACCATGCGCCTAAACCCTCACGGCGACGCGGCGATTTATGACACCATGGTGAGGCTTTCAAAGGGTTACGGGGCGCTGCTCACGCCATTTGTGGACTCAAAGGGTAACTTCGGCAAGGTCTACTCCCGTGACATGGCCTGCGCAGCTTCAAGGTATACTGAGGCAAAGCTCGCCCCGATATGCTCACTAATCTTCGGAGATATCGACAAGGACACCGTGGATTTCGTAGATAACTACGACAGCACCATGACAGAGCCGTCATTGCTGCCGACCACATTCCCAAATGTCTTGGTCAGTGCCAACACAGGCATTGCGGTAGGCATGGCGAGCAACATATGCGGCTTTAACCTTGAGGAGGTTTGCCAGGCCGCGATTGAATATATCTCAGACCCAAACTGCAATCTTGCACAGACGCTCAAAGCCCCGGATTTTCCTACAGGGGGGGAGCTTATATACAACGCAGCAGAGCTTGACTCCATTTACGAAACGGGCAGGGGCAGTGTCAAAGTGCGGGCGCGCTGGAAGTACATGAAGGAAGACAATCTCATTGAGATTACCGAAATTCCGTATTCCACTACAGCCGAGGCGATAATAGACAAGGTTGCAGATTTAGTCAAGACAGGCAAAATCCGTGACATCTCGGATATGCGTGATGAAACAGACCTCTCGGGCCTAAAACTTACAATAGATCTCAAGCGCGGAGTAGAGCCTGAGAAACTTATGGCAAAACTTTTCAAGCAGACCCCGCTAATGGATAATTTTTCCTGCAACTTCAACATCCTGGTCGGCGGTGTGCCGCGGGTAATGGGTGTACGTGAGATACTGTCCGAGTGGACCGCATGGCGCGTCGATTGCGTCAAAAGGCGTGTGTTTAGTGATTTACAGAAGAAAAAGGACAAGCTCCATCTTCTGCGCGGCCTGCAAAAGATACTTCTCGACATTGACAAGGCTATTTCCATAATCCGTGCAACGGAAGAAGAAGACGAAGTTGTCCCCAACCTTATGATAGGTTTCGGCATCGACAACAAGCAGGCGGAATATGTCGCAGAAATCAGGCTGCGCAACATAAACCGCGCATATATTCTCAAGCGCACCGAGGAAACAGGGGCACTTGAAAATGAGATAACAGACCTTGAAGATACACTTGGTTCAAGTAGCAGGATTAATTCCATTATCGTCAGCGAACTAAAGGAAGCCATCAAGAAGTTTGGCGCAGAGCGCATGACCCAGATTGTATACGAGGATGAGATTGAAACCTTCGAAGAGGAAGAGCATTTTGAAGATTATGCTGTAAACATTTTCCTTTCAAAGGAAGGTTATTTCAAGAAAATAACACCTATGTCGCTTAGGATGAGCGGTGAGCAGAAGTACAAAGAAAATGACGGGGCGTTTTTGAACTTTGAGTCCCAGAACAAAAATGAGCTTCTCATATTCACCGACCAGCACCAGGTATACAAGGCTAGGATACGCGATTTCGACGACACGAAGGCATCAAACTTGGGCACGTATCTTCCCACAGCCCTTGAGATGGACGAGGGTGAGAATGTTATATACATACTCGACCCGGGCGATTACCTGGGGCATATGCTGTTCTTCTTTGAAAATGGCAAGGTGGCGAGGCTTGAGCTCTCGGTTTATGCAACCAAGCTAAACCGCAAGAAACTCACAGGGGCATATTCGGACAAAAGCCCGCTCTGTGCGCTGATGCCGCTGTATGAGGATATTGAACTTGCAGCCTCATCAAGTGATGGCAGGACGATTATTTTCAACACATCGCTCCTAGCGCCCAAGACAACCCGCTCAACCATAGGTGTGTCCATGATGAGCCTGAGAAAGAACCGCGTCTTAGAGAGGGTTCTGCCGCTGGATCAGACGGCTATAACAGAACCGCAGCGTTATAGGGTCAGGGCCATCCCTGCCGCAGGGGCCATAATTAAGCCGGAAGATAAAGGTGAGAAGCAGATGCAATTGTTTGAGCAGGAAGAACCTGAATCAATTTCGTAGTAAGCCACCGCCCAAGGGACGCGGAAGGAGGCATGCACTTGAAACGCACGGTGACATTTTTAATAACTTTTATACTAGTTGCCGCCATTGCGGGCTGCGCTTCAATTCTGGAAATCGAAAGAGTTATGGAAGAAGTGCATGTGGCAAACCCCGTTGAAAGGCCCCATGAGCCTGAGCTTGAGGTTTCAAATTTTGAAGATCTCAAGGCAGCCCTTCTGGAACTTATAAATGCCCATGAAACCACGGGCACAATTATCTCCTTTAGCTACGAAACTGAGGATGTTCAGGCAGATCTTGACCGCGCAATTTATGAGATAATGACTACGCACCCCCTTGGAGTCTACGCGGTGAGCGACATGGTCGGCGTTGCGTCACAAATTGTCGCATTTTATGAAATAACCGTGACAATCGAGTACATGCGGACCAGGCAGCAGATAGCGGCAATAACCGATGTGCTGTATACAAGTGATTTAAGGGATGAACTTTTGAGCGCCTTGAGGGAGTACCGCGATGAAGCGGTTTTCCGCACACCGCTACAGATTACGGCGGAGAGTTTGGCTTTATACATAGCGGAAATATATTATCAGAACCCACGTAAGATAGTGATGCGCCCTGTTGTGGCAGTGGAAGTTTTTCCTGAAACGGGAGATGACCGGATTTTCTCTGTGAGTTTCGGGCTGTTCCAGCCGCAGGGCCTGATGATTTCGCTGGGCGATGGGCTTTCCATGGCGATTGCGAGAAATATTGAAGAGGCCGAAGGCGGCACTGATGCTGAAATACTGCTTTCGCTGGTTAGGCATCTTAGCGCAACAACAGGGTTTGACGAAGCGGCAGCCAGGACTTTATCAGCCCACGGGGTTCAAAACCCATTGGCCACAGCCTTTGGGGCACTTGTCAACGGCAGTGCGGTGGGAGAGGGTTTCGCAATGGCGTTCAAGGCTCTCTGTGATGAACTGGGCCTGGATTCCAGAGTGATTTTAGGAACCCTAGGCGGAAGATATCACGCTTGGAACTTAGTTAACCTCGGTGGTTTTTACTACCATATTGATGTGGCGTTAGGTGCTGAAAATGGTATAGAAGCGATATTTCTGAGAAATGACGCAGGCTTTAGAAATATGGGATACAGATGGGATTATGCAAATACCCCGCGTGCAAACGGGCCGCTTACATATAGGGATGTAGCGGGTGTCCGGGAACCGGATGACCCATATTATACTTACCCCTATGACTCTGATGATCCCTATGCGGAAAATGGCGATGAAGACTCTTTGGGGCCGCAACAGCCTCCGAGCG
>WQRL01000022.1 GCA_009786775.1 Oscillospiraceae bacterium | reverse complement strand
GTATTCGAAAATGACATAATGACAGGCATAACAGATACTCAGTTTAGCCCGAACCTGCCACTGACACGCGCGATGATAGTTACAATGCTCTTCCGCCAAGAAGGCTCGCCGAGTGTAAGCGGGATTGCAAATCCGTTTAACGATGTGGCAGCCGGCAGATGGTACACAGATGCAATAATCTGGGGAGCTGCGAACGGAATAGTACAGGGCTTCGGTGAAGGAAGGTTCGCCCCTGGCGAGAACATCAGGCGCCAAGACCTCACAACAATCCTAATCCGCTATGCGGACATGGGCGAGATGGAACTTCCGGGCGTGAGCAGCTACACAGGCTTTGCCGACAGCGGCACAATTTCCGCCCACGCAAGGGAAGCAGTATCCAGAGGGTATGAAGCAGGCATAGTAGCAGGCGGCCCAGGCAATAGATTCAACCCGATGGAAACAGCCACCAGAGCAGAAGCTGCAGCGATGCTAGTAAGGCTTCTGTCAAATGTAGCAGACTAACAAGTGATGGGGGCGGTATAGCTTCCTGACATGCAGCGCGCCCCTGCAAACGAAAAGACGCTCAGTATTGCGTCTGCCGTTTGTAGGGGCGCGTTGCTATATTACCCCCCTTGTCCGGCGGCTGGTTTAGCGTGGGGTGACCTAACCAAAGGTGAGTCTGTCGCATAGCGAAGCCTGCGCCCATATATCCAAGAGCCAACGGCTACAGTTCCGGGGTTCTTTGGGTGAACTGGCAAATCTGGACCCAATGTTTTTTTATCTATATCATCTTATAACGTCTCCGGAGATATTTTTGGCACTGCATCTGCTAACGCTTGTACTCGATGTTTGTTCGGCTGTTATCGCATTAAAGTCTAGAAAGTGAACTGTTAATAGACCGTAATGAGGACGTTAAAATTCACTCATCTTCAAATTGAGCTTCATTAAATTCAGAAACGTCAAGCAACTGCGACAATGAAATTCCAAAGCCTTGTGAGAGACGTTGAAGCAAGTCTGCAACCCTTGCAGCTATAAGGCACAGTAAGATAAAGCACAAAAAAACGAAGTGCCGTTATAAGAAACTCAGTTCCTATAACGACACTTCGGATGGTCCCCCTAGAATGGCTCATAAATTGAGGTTATCATCTTTCTTAGATATGTTTCAGAAATATCCCCTTGTATGCTAACCTCTGCATATTCATTTAGCCATACTGCAACAGCCCTATCATAATTGGTCATAATATAATGCGCTATCCCATGCGATCTGTACTCTTCAACAGTCCTGTCATCTTTCTCGTGAAAGAAAACAGAGCCGTATACAGGAGCGTAATTTATTATTACCGCTATTGTGAGTGCATTTTCTTCCTGCTCAAAAAGGGCGTGAATCATTACCCGCTCATAAAATGCTACAACATTCAATTGTGTTTGAACAAAGCCCTCCGGATACCACGTAGGTATTACTGAAACTGTCACACCTATCTCATCAATCACATCTTGTAATGATTTATACTGCCTGTCATATGGGTTTTCCAAAAACAGAGGTCCTGTTTCAACCTCACCGCCGGAGCCTCCGAATGTAAAAACATCGGATGTCCACTGGGCTATGGATTGAAATACGTTGTGGCCTAATGCTTGTGCTGTAAACACACCGAGAAACATAACAGCCATAACCACAATTGCAGCAATGCGGGCAAGTTTAACGGGGCTGCGCCTGCGTGTTGCCGTAGATTTTGAAACACTGGGTTTTGCTTCAAAAATTTCATCAGCGGGAAGTAAATGTAAATATGCGGATTCTTTGCCAATGTAGTTTTCCTCAAAATCTTTCCACGCAGCTTTTACATCAATAGGGACGTGGTTAGGATTCTCCGCTTCTTTTTTTTCCATCACCTCCAATATTGCAGCAATATAGTCCATATCTGTACATTCTGTCGAATAAAAATCCTGTCGAATGAGAGTTTGCAGTTCATCTAGGCTCAGATTTTCAAGATTAGGATACCTTGACCTCGTTTCATCAATACAGTTTTTAGCCATTCTTGTGAATCTCCTCGTAATAATAGATCTAAATTTAGGGGCAAAAAATCACATCAATATTCAAATGTTGTCAGAGATGATAATATTAGTACGATATTCTTATTGTTCTGCGAAGTTTTTTCGGAATTTTTCTTTTGCTCGTTTTACTCTCATGCTAATGGTGGATACTTGCTCACCCAGCTCGTCTGCGAGCTCTTCATATGTATATTTCTTTATGTAGAGCTTCTCTATTAACTCTAACTCATCCGAAGAAACAATGTTGCCATACATAGTTTTAAGGTCTACTTCATCTACAGTACTTAAAGTTTCAGGTTTTAATGAATCAATGGGTACCATGCGTTTTTTATTCTGATTCGCCTGAATCCGCTTAATTACATTAACCAATGTCAACCGTAATGCCCCGGCGGGATTGGGATGTGAAAAAAGCATGTCGATTTTTTCACATGCAATTAGAAATGTTTCTTGCACTGCGTTCTCTGCAAGATGTTCGTCCTGTAAAACTGACAGTGCGTGCCTGAGCAGTGAGAGATAATGTTCAGAAAATAGAATTTCTAAAAATTTATGCTGATGTATATGCATGACTCCCTCCTGTAACTAATTATTTACATTTTATCACAAACCGCGCTTAAAGCAAACTCTCTCTCAGTGTTCATTGATAGTCGGAAGTTTTGGGAAAATTATCTCTTGATTTTGGAAAAACTTGCTAAAGTAGAGAGTATATGTGGTTTTTTGACCCCAAAAATAGATATATAATAGTGAGGAATTTATTCAGGAAACAATCAGGCAACAATCAGGCAACGACGACTGGAATTAAGCGCAAACGACACATATATTAGGAGGCTTTTGCATGAAGCGAAGGATATAATGCAGAACTTAGAATCTATAACTTAACATTCCGTTTGATGAGATAATTCAAATGAATAATATCTTTTGAGTAATATCTTTGACGAGCCATTATTAATCATTGAGAGGTACATGCAAGGCAGAAACGTCTATAGAGATGGATGCGATTAGACGGGTCATGCAGTTGTATTTATAGAACGAGGAGGACGCAAACTATGCAAAAGAAGATACGCTCAATTATTTCAGTCATATTGGCAATTATATTATCATTTTTATCATTGGGCTTTGTTTCAGCACAACCGTCCGGCGATGATATAAGCGGGACCTTCTTTGAAACAGAGTTTAGGCAGGCTGTGTCCAGAGGCTGGATTAACGGATTTCCTGATGGAACATTCAGGCCGAATGCCAATATAACCAGAGCTGAGATTATAACATTGCTAGATAACGCTTTGGAATTGCCTGTTGCAGAGAGCGGGGAATTAGCATTTACCGATGTTTCGGCAGGTGCTTGGTTTTATGAAACATTGCTCAAATTTAGGGCACATGTGAATGTCTCCGCAAATAATGAGTTTCGCGGAAACACATTTGCTACGAGGGAAGAAGTTTGCTACATAATTTTTAATCTGATTGATACAGATGTTATGCCGGGTACATCATCATTTACAGATGCGCAAGACATTTCGTTTTGGGCTTTTCAGGCAGTGGGAGTTAATCACGCATTAGGGATAGTTCGCGGTTACCCTGACGGCTCATTTGCCCCAAGGCAGAACATCACTCGTGCCGAGGCAGTTATAATTGTCTACAGGCTAAGTCAGGTTTTGCTTGCAGGCGAGGCGACGCTTGACCCCGATGGTGAAAATAATGAGCCGCGCACGTTTACTCTGGAGGATATTGAAAACGCCACAGGGCCGTCTTTGCAAATTAATCAGAGCGGTGGTTCACCCAGTTTCATTGGAGGCACGTTTACTAATGTCAGGGTGTTCACATTGGAAGATGCCATTCTTGCCCTTGAAAGTATTGCTGACTTAATGGATATATACAATGCTGCTGAGGAATTTGAGCCTATGGAGATTCGCAGGTCAGCACTTCCGGGACAACCTGTGGCATATCGTTTCCACTTACAACAAGTTCATCAAGGCATCCCCGTTCACTTTGCAACAGTAAATATCAGGGCTAACAGTAATGGAACCGTAGAATCTATTGCGTCCGGGTATAGGCCGGATGTTAGGTATGCTATTACTACCATTGTGCCAACAATTTCTCCTGAGGATGCAATGCAAAAAGCCGATGATTTTTTTGACACTCGAGATTGGGTTAGCCCGGGGTTTGTCCGCAACCCACATGCAATTGAACCGTCGCTTGCAATAACTGCAAACAGAGGGTTAACACCTCGGCTGACGTGGGCTGTACCGATAGGTGGGGACACGTTTATGACAAGCGAGGGTCCGATTCAGGATAGGTTCTATGTTTTTTATATTTGTGCACACAACGGAGATTGGGTAAACCTACATCAATACTACATAGCATGAACAATGCCAGCGGCATAGGTTCTGCGGGAGCCATCAATTAGGCGCGATTATGCAGCTGGATTTAGAGAATATTAAGGATAAGGGACGCAAACTATGCAAAGGAAGATACGCTCAATTATTTCAGTAATACTGGCAATTATACTATCATTTTCATCAGTGGGCTTTGTTTCAGCACAGCCGTCCGTTGATGATATAAGTGGGACATTTTTTGAAACAGAGTTTAGGCAGGCTGTGTCCAGAGGCTGGATTAACGGATTTCCTGATGGGACATTCAGGCCGAATGCCAATATAACCAGAGCTGAGATTATAACTTTGCTAGATAACGCCTTGGAGTTGCCTGTTGCAGAGAGCGGGGAATTAGCATTTACCGATGTTTCGGAAGGTGCTTGGTTTTATGAAACATTGCTCAAATTTAGGGCACATGTGAATATATTTTCAAATAATGAGTTTCGCGGAAACACATTTGCTACGAGGGAAGAAGTTTGTTATATAATCTTCAACATAATTGATACTGATACTGCGGGTTTAATGCCGTTTACAGATGCTCAAGATATTTCGTTTTGGGCGTTTCGCGCAGTGGCTGTCAATAATGCATTAGGAATAGTCCACGGTTACCATAACGGCGCATTTGCCCCAAGGCAGAACATCACTCGTGCAGAGGCTGTCGTAATTGTGTACAGGTTAAGTCAGGTTCTTCAGGCAGGAGAGGCAATCCTTGACCCGATTGGTGAAATCAATGAGCCGCGCCATCGTCACTTTATTTTGGAGGATGCCCTTTTAGCCTTAGAGAACATTGAACAATTTAGGTGGATGGATATACAAAATACTGCCGAAGAGTTTGTGCTGACACGGATACGAAGAAGAACGCCCAGGAATCGGCCGGTGACATATCAGTTCTACCTTCAAAGGGTACATATGGGGATACCAATCCGATATGCAACTGTAAGAATTACTGTTAATGCTAATCGTGCCGTGCAGCATTCGGCAGTGAGTTATGTGCCTGATGTTAGCTATGCGATTACAATGGTTGAGCCTACTATTTCTCCTGAGGATGCAATGAAAAAGGCAACCGAATTTTTTGATGCACGCGATTGGAGCAGCCCTGGGTTTGTTCGCAACCCACACGCTATCGAACCATCGCTAGCGATAATTGCGCACGGAAAATTTGAGCCTCAATTGACATGGGGAGTGCCGATAGGTGGGGACATGGTTACATCGGGAAGAGATATAGTTCAGGTTGTCCAACGTAGATATTATGTTTTTTATATTTGCGCGCATAACGGAGAGTTGGTACACGTCTACCGTTACTACACTTTTCCAATTTGAGAGGATTAACTATGTTGTGCAAAAATAAGTGCCGCTTGAAGCATATAAGTTATGCCATAGGAATTTTGGCGTGTATTTGCATCGCCTTTGTTTTGGTTGGATGTGCAGGCGGTCACGGCTATATCCAGCACGGAGGTGTGCAACATATATGTGAGTTAAAGCTCGGGTATGATGATGAGCGCCCTAGCCTGCTGCTTGTTGATGGTGTTATGTACATATATTCACCGCAAAGGTCAGCTTTTGAGCATTTAAGCTCAGTTTATATAGGCCGGGTGGCGAGCCAAATTTCGCGAAGCGGGATTCCGAGTGAAAACTTTCAAACAAATTGTGGTGTTTTAGCTGCGGTTGATGCAAGGGTTTTCAGGACGCAGTCTGAGCGTCTTTTGGTTGAGCATGACGGGCTGTACCGTGTTTTCCGCGCTATGGACATGCCACCGCCGCTTGCTACAGTTGCCGATATGATTCGAGTTGGCGGTGTCGATTTTGAGCAAAGCGGCAATTGGGATTTCTCGCATAATCAGTTGGATGAGAATTATGTTTTTATCGGTACTGTGCAGAGCTTTACAGCAGATATTCCGATTGATGATTTTCAGGCAAACCATGAAGTTGTTGGTGCGAGGCTATATAAGTCCGGTTCGTCACTGATTGCCGTTTTGAGTAGAGAATGCGGAGATGTGGTTTATATTTCCTACAGTGCGGCGGATTTATTGCTTGTGGATGGCGTTATGTTTGAGCGCACTGCAACGGTGGACAGGCAAAGGTCGCCTGGGCGTTTCGGAAGGGTTTATAGGCTGCCTATGTCGGTTGAATTTGCAAACTCTGTCCATATTGGATATGTTCAGAGTGTGGTTTCGCCTACAAAAACGCCAAGAGAGAATTTTGAAGCCAATCACGATATTGCTCATGCACAGATACGCAAAACTCTATCTGGAAATGTGGTTATAATCATCTTGGACGATTACAGATACAGCTACTACCGCGTATTCACTCCCCTTGCAGAGCGGGCACCTCCTTTATATAGACTAGGAATATATGATGAATGGCCAACGAATCTGCCGCGCAGGGATCGTGCCATTGTTGTAAATGACATGATTTTTTCAGAAGTTGGCTCTTCCAATTATCTTCTAAATGCTGTCCTTACAGATGGCATAATGGACGGCACATATGCGTTTGTTGGTGAGATACTTGAAGTTTCCGATATTTGGGGTGGCGGAGGTTTGAACAGAAACTTTAGTGCAAACCACGAAATTGCCGGAGCACGGCTCTATAAATCCGAGGAGTCCCTTATTGTGGTTTTGTGTACGCAGTGGGGTGAATTT
The DNA here is from genome assembly GCA_009786775.1 of Oscillospiraceae bacterium. Lineage (GTDB taxonomy): Bacteria > Bacillota > Clostridia > Oscillospirales > Oscillospiraceae > WRMH01. The sequence goes on along the minus strand of WQRL01000022.1, from coordinate 4,898 downwards.
TATAAGCGATATAAATTGACTAAATGGTGAGCCAGCACCGAAAAACAGGACAGTATGAACATCAAGCATCACCGATTATCGCATAAAAGACAGCTTGTTGTAGAATGTTTTCTAATGCTACATACGCAGGCATTGCCATGAAATTAAAAGAGGAGGTTTGATATGAGTAAAAAAGCAGTTGTACTGCTCGCGATTGTTGTAGTCATGATAACCATCACAGCATTTGTAAGTGGCTCAGCCGTCGCTGATGTGTGGATCCGAAAAAGCATTGATGAGGTGGCTCTGGGTGCAACCGATATTGTTAGAGGCGAAGTAATTAGCAGCAGGGTGGAGTTAATAAACATTTTATTAGAAGAACTTGAATCCGACGTTGAGATAGAACGATTTACGATTATTCACACAATCTATCAAATCAGAGTTATAGAAGTTTTCGCTGGTGGTGCTAAAGTTGGTAGCGTAATTGAATTTATGCAGCAAGGAGGACAGTTAGGGGATACAGAGCTAATCAATCCATATAAATCGAACATATCATATGGAGATGATTTAATTTTATTCCTGCATAGTTTTGATGCAATTGGTTTTGGACACTTGCCTATGGTTTTAGAGTCAAGTATACAAGGTGCGTATAGAGTTCCTTCAGAAACAGTAAGTCAAAGCATTGTGGAAACATATCGTTCCAATCCGAATATGTCAAATACAGTTTTAGCGAGCGTTAATCCCGGCAATAACATAACCTTAACGATAGGTGAGTTAATCAGAATTTCATCGAATCTTCCCCCCGTAATCACGCCGCCACTGCCTCACGAGCCGATAAACGAGCCTAGCGAAAATCGTATCAATCCATTCATTGATGTGCGGACGATTGACTGGTTCTACAGTTATGTAGGAGCTGTTTACAATGCTGGCCTAATGCTAGGAACAAGCACCACGCCAATGCTGTTTAGCCCCAACGTACCACTAACACGTGGGATGGTTGTAACTATTTTGCATCGAATAGCGGACACACCTAGTGCAGCCGACAAGGAGAATCCATTTGATGATGTAGGACGAAGCCGATGGTATGCTGACGCAATAGTGTGGGCTGCATATCACGGTATTGTGCTAGGTTTCGGTGATGGCAGATTTGGCCCGAACGAAAATATAACAAGGCAAGACTTGGCAGCTATATTCAATCGATTTGTTGACTTTGCAGAAGTTGAATTGCATGCCATAAGACCTTACACAGGATTTTATGACTCATCAAGCATTGCCGGATATGCTGCAACCGCTGTTCAAAACTTCTACTCGGCAGGAATAATAAATGGGCGGCCCGGCAACATTTTTTACCCAAGGGGTCACGCGACAAGAGCTGAAGCCGCCGCGATAATATACAGATTTTTGAATGTGATTTAGTAATCGGAATTTCCCCTAGTACCCCTTCGGACGCGGTGCGCCTGTTAAGCCTTGCCTTCGGCGGGCTGCTGCGCCTATTTGCCGCTTTACAAAGCACACTCTAGGGAGTTTTAGAGCTATAGAACCCCGCTCCGGCTATTCAGGCTTGGAGCGGGGTTCTTGTTGTTTTCTTTATTTAATTCCTAGTGTCTTTTCCTCCCACGCTAACGCCTCTTGGCATTCCTGGAACTTCTTCTTTACATCCTCAGGCGCACCCTCTTTGAGTTCGTGCCCCCATGTTTCTCTGCCTCTCTTGTCCCTTTTGGGTTGCACCCATTCACTTTCAAGTATTTTAGTGTCTACCATTGCCAAGCCTCCCTCGATTTAGCATTCAAGCAACTCATGCCTTCATGAAAAACATCGTCTGTTCGCAAGGTCAAGGAATACGCACTAAGCTTATAATAACTTATCTCCCTGAGCGTCAGCAATGCTTTTGGTGCATCGTGGATAGTTAGACCTCTTGACCTTAACAGGTCTAGCTGTTCTTTATGCGCAAGGAATGGCTTTGGTGCGCCAGTGGTCATTTTTAACTTACCCCCGAAAATAAAAAGGCCCGCCTGGGACACTTTAACACACAGGGTGTCATAGAAGTGCGGCGGGATCTGTTAAACACAGTATAGGGTGCTGAAGGCAAAAAGTAAATAGTCAAAGTAGCCAATAAAACCACAAGCTGTGACGAAAACGATCACAAACTGTGGGCAGCTTTACCACTCTGTTGCTTGTTTTCCTCCGGCACGTATTCCATTATGTCGCCCAGTTCATCGTCTTTCGGTTCGCCTGGAAGTCTGCTTCTTCCGCATAAAGCATCGGCGCAGGGGCTAGCATACCCTTCTTTTGCATAACCCCTAATTGCAAATCTATAGCTTCCAGTATTTCGTGCATTGCTTCTTCTCTTGTGCTTCCGTGAGCCATGCAGCCATTTAATTCGGGTACACTTGCAACATAAATCTTGTCAACAGCATCATATTGAATGAGTATGGAATATTGCATTTCAAGCCTCCTATAATCCGTGTGCGAGTATTATACTACGCAGTCTGTATTTGTTGCTTTGACTTGTAATGCCCTTAATGCCACCCTCGTCAGGGGTCTTGTAGATAGCCTTCAAAATGCTCTTCTGCTGCGGTGGTGTCTGTTTCTCGATGAACTTTCGGGCAGGCGTCATCAAAACAACTGCGTATTTGCTCATAACGACACGCCTAACTGCTCCGCAAAGGCCTCTATGCTAATAGGTTCGCCTTTGTCGGGGTCTTGCTCATACTCATTATAGATTCTTTCGCAATGAGCATCGTCAGCCGCTTCATCAGCAAGAGTTTTTGCAGAGGTTAACAATGTTATGACATTAGCAAGTTGTGATTCGGTAAAGCTGTCAATCATAGCCATGCACCTATCTTTGTTACTCATATTATTCCATCTCCTTTGCTTCTTCAAGCCATAATTTTTGAGCGACTAAAACTTCTTCAAGTGCTTTTTGCGGGGTCACACCTGATGCGCTACAGTATTTCAAGTCAGGAATGTCAGCTATATAGCTTCCGTCTTCTTGTGAATAAAAAATATTAATATGATAATCTTTCATGCTAATCCTCCATCTTCAAATTATTCTTTTCAACGATAGATAAAAACTGTTTGATTTGGTACGGTTTGGCTTTTCCGTTGTCGTCCTGTAAATTAATAGTCGGTAACTCCTCAGGCTAGTCGGATATGGGCGGGTGCTCTGGGGGAAAGTGGGGCGGCCGCAGTCTTGGAACACAAATTTTGTCCAGGCTTCCAAGTTTATGCCAGGGTAGACGTGACTGACGGAGGCCGCCCCGCTTTCCCCCAGAGCATTTGCCCATGTCCGACGGATGGTGTTAGATAATGTGTGTGGGTAAATGGCATGTTCCGAGGCGCAAAAAGAAGCCTGCAACACTTGCAGCTATAAGGCACAGTAAGATAAAGCACAAAAAAACGAAGTGCCGTTATAAGAAACTCAGTTCCTATAACGGCACTTCGGATGGTCGGAGTGGAGAGACTCGAACTCTCGGCCTCATGCTCCCAAAGCACGCACGCTACCAACTGCGCCACACCCCGATAAAAATGAGAGTTGAGAAACATGGAAGCAATTCAAAACTGCATATCCATCAGCAGAACGAAATGTTCTTCTCTCAAGCCCCAAAAGATTATACAACAAGGAGGCCGCAGTTTCAAGAGAAATTTTTTATTTTTTCAAAATATTCGGCGGATTGCACCGAAAAGCTGTTTTGCTAAGATGTAAGTAAAAGCCGAAATCAATGTGGCGCAACGCATCCGGGTGTACACGGAACGTCCAGTTGCCTTCAGCGGTGCCGGGAATATTTGTGCGGGTGTCGGCACCGTAGCCCAGCAAATCCTGAACAGGTATGATGACCAGGGAAGCCCCGCTCATGTAAAGTGCGCGGATCCATGCCTTGTTTATGCTGCAATTTGGGCCCCCCTGGGTCCAGTCGCCGTGAAAACCCACATAGTCCAGCGCCCAGGCTCTCGCTTCCTCACTGAGCTCCTGATGCCATGCAAGCAACGTGGTGTTGTCATGTGTGCCTGTGTATGCCACAGTGTACTGAGTGTAATTGTGGGGCAGGTGGTGGTCATCGTCCTTATTGGCAAACTGTATGACCCGCAGGCCGCGGTAATCGGTGTTTATAAGCAGAGCCTCGACTTTTTCATCAATGATCCCTAAATCCTCCGCGATTAGCGGCAGCTCTCCGAGCGCCGCTGTAAGAGCTTTGAAAAATGCTATGCCCGGCCCTTTGACCCACTTGCCTTCGGCAGCCGACTTCGCGCCAGCGGGGATACTCCAGTAGCTTTCAAAGGCGCGGAAGTGGTCAAGGCGCACAATGTCATAGCGCTCCATGGCAACTTTGAGGCGGTCAATCCACCACTTGTAGCCTTCCTCTTTGAGCAGCTTCCAGTTATAGATGGGGTTACCCCAGAGCTGGCCTCCGGGGGCGTAATAATCGGGCGGGCATCCGCCCACTGCCTTGAAATTGCCGTGCTCATCGGCATCAAAGAGCTCGCGCCTGCTCCAAACTTCGGCGCTGTCCTCAGAAACATAGATGGGCATGTCACCTATAATTGAAATGCCCCGGCTGGTGGCGTAGTGCCTTAGCTCTTTCCACTGCTCATCAAACAGGGCTTGGACGAACTTATGGAAGTCAATCTCTTCTTTTAGCTCAGCCTTGGCCTTAGCAATGGCGTCTGGCTCAAAGCTGCGGACGCCTTCATCGGGCCACTCAAACCACGGTGCGCCGTGGTATTTATGCTTGAGTGCCATGTACAGGGCGTAGTCGTCAAGCCAGGGCCTTTTGAAATCTAAGTGGGGTTTACTGCCACCCTTGCCCCCGGCTCTGGCGTAAGCCTGGCGCAGCACCGTCCACTGTCTTTCCCGCACTACTTGGTAATCAATGAAGCCTGGGTTCATATCATACATGCGGGTCGCCAGCTCATCCATGGTT
>WQRL01000021.1 GCA_009786775.1 Oscillospiraceae bacterium | reverse complement strand
GGCGTAGTCCGCCCTCTTGTCGGTATGCAGGCTCAGCTTCCCGTTTTGCTTGCCGAGTTTAGATTTAGAACCCTTGAGGATATCGAAATCTATCTCGGGCTGCTAGAGGATATAGGCAGATATTTCGACGACATAATTGAATTTGAGAGGGAGAGGGCTGCCCGCGGGTTCTTTCTCAGTGCGGCAAATGTGGATTCGGTTACCGCGCACATTGAGAGCCTCTTATATGACCGTGAAAATCATTTTTTGATTGAGATATTCAACGACAAAATTGATGCCTTTGAGGGGCTGAGCAGTTCTCAGCGGGAAACCTTCAAAGAGCGCAATGAAATGCTGATTTCATATAATCTGTTTTCAGCATATGAAACCCTTCTGGAAGCGATGCGGGATCTGCGCGGTGTGGGTGCCCATTATGGCGGGCTTTACAGCCTTCCTGGCGGGCGGGAATTTGCGCAAGCGCGTCTGCGCTTGCGGACCGGTTCAGACAGGACCCCTGAGGAGATAGACGGGCTGCTGGAGCAGTGGATGCAGACCACTCGGAGCAACGCCATGAGGCTCTACCGCAGAAATCCTAGGCTTGCAGAAATGGCGCAAAACGGCACTATCGGCATAATCCCCGGCGACACACCTGAGAACATACTAAAAAGGCTCCGCCAAGCCATAGAGGCGGACTTTCCGCCGATTGGGGAGACAGGTTTTGTTGTAAATGAGGTACACGAGCGGCTACAGGAGCATCTTAGCCCGGCTTTTTTCCTAATACCGGCCATAGACAGCTTCCATGAGAATGTGATTTTTGTAAACCCTGCCTCAATCGGGGATAATCTGTCGCTGTTTACTATTTTGGCTCACGAAGGCTATCCGGGACATATGTACCAGACTGTGTATTTTCTTCAGCAATCCCCGCACCCTATCCGGAAAATGCTTGAGAATTTGGGGTATGACGAGGGCTGGGCAACCTATGTGGAGATGCACAGCTATTTTATGGCGGGGCTGCCGGAAAATGAAGCTGCGGTTTTGCGGTATGAGCAGATTTATAATCTTATGTTTATTAGCCGCATTGATTTAGGGGTCAACGCCTTAGGCTGGAGCCTAGAAGATGTGGTGGCGTTTTGCACCGCTAACGGAATTACGAGCTGGGAGGCTATTGAAAGCCTTTATGAGCTGGTGACCGGAAATCCCTTGCTGTACCTGCCATACAGTTTAGGCTTTATTGAAATGACCATGCTGCGCCAAGAGGCCGAAACCACTTTGAGAAATGATTTCGACCTTCTTGAATTTCACCGTTTTATTTTAAGTTTCGGCTCTGCGCCGTTTCCGCTGATACGCAGCCACATGCCCGTGTGGATGGCTGAGCAGCAACAGGTTGCGCGGCTCGTAGGATAAGCTGTTGTTTATGGCGTTGCCTGCTGGTGTGCCAGTTGCGCCTTCAAATCTTTGCGGCTTGCCAGCAAAATTATGAAGCCTACTATGAACAGCAGTACTGTAGAGAGGATTGAGAAGCTGGCCCTGCCTGTCGCGCGGAGGATTGTAGCGTAGAGGAAGGGGCCTAAAATCGCTGAGAAGCGGCTGAAAATTTCAAAGAACCCAAAATATTCGCCTGAGTTTTCCGCCGGTACGAGTCTGCCGAAGCAGGAGCGGGAGATGGCTTGGATGCCCCCTTGAACTGTGCCGACCAAAAACGCAAGAATCCAAAATAGCACAGTGGCACCACCAACTGTAAACCAATATGTCTCTAGGCCGAAGCCCATTATGAAGCCGATTATGCAGATGCCGATATAAATTAAGATTGCTGCAAAAATCAGGTTAAGCGGATTATATTTTTTACTGAGCTTTCCGAATATAATGCTGCAAGGGAACGCTACAATTTGCGTCAGGAAGAGTGCGCCAATCATGCCGACCTCACCCAGTCCCAGTTCCGCACCGTACGCCGTCGCCATGGTTATTACAGTGCCGACGCCGTCAATATAGAAGAAGTAAGCCACGATAAACAGGAACAGCCCCCTGTTTTTCGTGATTTTTTTAGCGGTTCTTGCGATGTTTCTAAAAGTGGTCCGTACCGCATGAGACTCCGGTGCGGCTACGCCGTGTTTGTGGTGGACATCACGGATCATCGGGATGGAGAAAAGTCCCCACCAGACTGCCGTGAGGATTATAGAGATGCGCACGGCTGTGAACATGTCGATGCCAAGCTGATCTTGGAAAAGAATAAGCCCAATGCTTATTACGAAGGGGATGGTGCTGCCGCCTATATAGCCCCATGCGAAGCCTGTTGCGCTGACCTGATCCATGCGGTCAGGAGTTGTGATGTCGGGCAAATAACTGTCGTAAATGAAGTTACAGGCAGACCAGAAAATATTAGCTATTACATAACCTAGGAGAAGAAGCTGCCAGCTAGACTGAGTCGCTAAGAAAAACAGCGCCAATATTCCTATGGACATAAATGTTATAAAAAGCCGCTTCTTAAACCCCTTGAAGTCTATAATCACCCCGATGATAGGTGCGGCAATCGCAAGAAGGATTCTTGAGCCGCTGGCGCCGTAGCCCCACCACATTGATCCCGGTGTGTCGTAGCCTCCGGCTATCCCGACGAAAAAGACCGGAAAGACAGCGGCGAGCATGATTGTTGCAAACGAGGAATTTGCCCAGTCGTACATCATCCAGCTTTTTTCTTCGCGGGTAAATTTGATTTTTGCGGATTTTTGTGCCGTTACATTACTGTCCACTTGTGCCACCTCATATTTAATATTTATTTTTGCTCAAATATTTTTGCTCAGAAACTTGTAAGCTAAGCCCAGAAATTTGTAAACTCAGGCGGCTCAAAGCCTGTCCTTGCTTGGGTGAACTATTTGCCGACTCCATCTAAACCCAAGTGCTTTGAAACAATGGGGGCGATGTCGAGCAAACTCCCCCCCTCAGTCACGCTGCCGGGCTCAAAGCCCGCGCCTTTCACCATGTAAAATACAGTGTACTCAGGCATATCTATAGGATAGCCGTGGTCGGCCTTGTGGGGAGGCTTGAGGGAGAAGTAAGCGTGACCGTCTTCGGCGCTGAAGCCGAAAGCGGCGTGGGCGTAGCCGCTGCCGTGAATTTCATCCTCTGTCAAAAAGCGCCTAAACCCTTGAATCTGCGCAACGCCGGCTCGGATTTCATCCACTTGCTGTGGTGCAAGGTTTCCGCTGTGGAAAAATGCGGTACCGCNACAACATTCGAAGAAGCAGCCGCTCCCGCCGGGTTTAAAGGCCTCAGGCTTTTTTTGTAGAAGCCCCTTGTGGGTGAGCATATCATTGGGGTCTGAAACAGTGTGTACATTGCGCTGGCTGTGGTCTGAGAAAATTATAACCTCGCGGCAGCTGCCGGCAGCCTCAAGCAAAATAGCTAAATTATCATCAAGTGATTTGTAGGCAGCGTCAAGCTCCTTGCTGTCCACTCCGTTTATGTGGCAGAGGGTGTCAAAGGCCGTGAGGTGCATCAGGGCAAGCCCCGGTTTGTGTTTTCGCAAAATATCCGCCATGCATGCAGCGGCAAATGCGTCCCTGTTTGGCTGGTTAAGGCCGTTGAGCAATTTGCGGTGCCGCAGCCCCATTTTCAAAACCAAGGCCGTACTGCCCGCCTTGAGAAGCATGGAGATAGGTTTCTCCCCGGGGCGGGGCATTATCTCGGGTATGTTGTAGGCGATAGACTTCGAGTATCCGGTGACAGGCCAAAACACAGCAGCAACTTTGAGCCCCCGTTCCCGTGCCGCCTGCCAGAGTGTCTTGACACGGATTTTGGCCTCGTCATAATTCCACCAAGGGTATTTTTTAGGAAAGGCTTCAGTATTTGATATGAGCCCGTGGACTTTAGGCAAAACTCCCGTGGCGACTGAGGTGTGTATCGGGTAGGTGTTGCTGGGGCAGAGCGTAGGTACGCCCTTAAACAGTGCGGCCTGTTTTGCAAATGCTGAAAAAGTGGGATACTCCATCAGCCGGCTAAGTTCGCGGTCCCCGACTGCATCAAAGCTGATAATAAGCATAATAACCTCTAAACTGAACAAACTGCGTTAAGTATATAGTATTTGAAGGGAATTACAATACAATTTCTGCAAAAACTTTGAAAAATAAATGTAAAGTGTTGCCCATGAAAGGGGCGCGAAAGGGCGCAAAGGGGCTGGACTAGACCATCCGCCGAAAATATGCGGCAGGCCTGTCTTTTCTCGGTCAGTTCCGGCATAAAGCCGAAATTCCCTCGAAAATCCAGACCTGCTACATATTTTCGGCTGTCTTTGCGTGTACGCAGTGACTCCCATTTTGTATGCAGGAGCGTTGCATTTGCATGTCCTGAGGTGCCGAATTTGCTAGACCATCCGCCGAAAATATGCAGCAGGCCTGTCTTTTCTCGGTCAGTTCCGGCATAAAGCCGGAATTCCCTCGGAAATCCAGGCCTGCTGCATATTTTCGGCTGTCTTTGCGTGCGGGGCGTTATAGTATGTTTCGGAGAAAATTGACAACTGTGGTAAAATGGTTACAGTGCAGCGGTGCACAGTCATTCTAAGATGCGAAAGGGATGGTCATAATTATGCAAGCCACAAAACCGTTTGAAATCGGGCCGATAAGGCCGCCTAGCGAAGCGGATAGCCTACTTCTTCGCGTGACGCGCAATTGTCCGTGGAACAAGTGTAAGTTCTGCTCACTATATAGAAAACATCCGTTCAAGGCCCGCACTGTCGATGAGGTTAAGGCCGATATCGACCAGGTAGCGCAGTACAGGGAGGATATCCTAGATGGTATTCCTGAAGATCTTTACCAGCTCCAGCCGGATGTTCAAGAGAGGTACTTGCACATAATGCGCTGGATGGCAAATGGCGAGGAGTCGGTATTTTTGCAGGATGCCAACACGGTTGTCCTGTCCTTTGACAAACTCAGGGAGATTCTGACACATTTGCGCAAGACTCTCCCTAGTATAAAGCGCGTTACAACTTATGGAAGAGCTGACTCCTTAAACAAGTTTAGTGTTGAGCAGCTTGCGGAGCTCAAGGAGGCGGGGCTCGACCGCATACATGCAGGCTATGAGTCGGGTTCGGATGCGGTGCTGGAACTTATAAACAAGGGCTGCACAAAGCAGATGGAAGTTGAGGCAGGCCGTAAGGTGAAGGCAGCAGGGATAGAGTTATCCATTTACTACATGCCGGGTGTCGGCGGGAAAGCTCTCTCTGATGTAAATGCCACTGAAACTGCCGATGTTATAAATAAAGTAAATCCTGACTTTGTCAGAATAAGAACTTTCGTGGCCCGCCGCGGCACGGAGCTTTATGACGAGATTGAAGCAAATCAGTCCGGCCAGTGTTCCGATTTGGAAAAGGCTTTTGAACTGCGGAAAATGATTGAGCATGTTGAGGGAGCGGATGGGTACTTAATAAGCGATCATATCTGCAATCTCTTTGAGGATATAAATGGCCATATGACAAAGGACAAAAAGCAGATGCTTTCAGTATTTGCTGAGTTTGAGGGCTTGCCTGAAGCTGACAGGCACCGTTACCAACTGGCCCGCAGGATGGGCATGGTGCGCTCTTTGTGGAACATTCCGTATCTTACAAAAGAACAGTCCCGCACATTAGATGACTATATATCAAAGTTAAACACTCCTGAACTTCTCGAAGAGTTTCTCCAAAAAATGCTCAGGAGATATGTGTAGCCCGCACTCCTCCCCTGTTCGGCGGCTGGTTTATCCAGGAAGTGACCCGTAACTATTCATATTATTAAAAATCATTATTTAATCCAAAAACATTGACAGCGCAATGGCGGTGTTATATAATTCATTTCCGCGTAATTTTGCGGCAAAGTGTATCCGGCGGTTCCGAATTGCTTCGGAGCCATGGAAATAGAAAGTTTTACATCCAAAAACTTTAAGAGGAGGTGCAGTCATGAAAAGAACATTTCAACCAAAGAAAAGGCATCGTTCAAAGGAGCATGGTTTCCGTAAGAGAATGTCCACAAGAAACGGACGCAAAGTTTTAGCGAGACGCCGTGCAAAGGGCAGGGCGCAACTGACACTGTAAGAGAAGCAGATTATCCCAGTGCAAGCGGCGGTTTGAGCAAGATAGCCGGCCGCAGCTAAGAGGTGGCACCCATGAAAATCACGACGTCGCTGAAAAAGAACTATGAGTTCAAAAGGCTTTATAACAAGGGCAAAAGCGCGGCGTCACAGCACGTTGCAGTGTACTGTAGGCAAAATGGCAGAAATGAAAATCGGCTTGGTATAACGGTGAGCACAAAGCTCGGAGGAGCAGTTGTGCGCAATCGGATTAGGCGCAGGCTAAAGGAGATTTACAGGCTCAATGAGCAAAATCTCTCCTGTGGCTTGGATATCGTCATAGTGGCGAGGATGAAGAGCAGGTTTTCGGATTACCACGAAATTGAGGCTTCCGTTATTTCACTTTTTAGGAAGCTGAAAGTTGTTGTGGACAGCGGCCCGGGAGGCGTAGCGTGAGAAAAGACCTTGGTAAGCGGGCTCTCATCGCCGTAATCCGCTTTTACAGGAGAAATATTTCGCCGCTGTCGCCGCCAAATTGCAGATACATGCCGACTTGTTCGGCATATACGCTACAAGCGGTTGAGAAATATGGTGCACTCAAAGGCGGATGGCTCGGCTTGAGAAGGATACTTCGGTGTCATCCTTTCCGCAAGGGCGGTTACGACCCCGTCCCTTAGCGGACATTTTTGTTCATGCCAAAACCGCAGCCTAAGACCGAAATTAGGAGATATAATGGGAATTTTTGATTTTATCGCAAGACCATTTGCTCAGTTTCTCATGTTCTTGTATAACCATACCGGAAGCTACGGCGTTGCCTTGCTAATTTTTGCCGTGGCGGTTAAGGTTGTGCTCCTGCCCTTCCAAATGAAAGCCAAGAGGGGCACCATGAAGCAGGCGAGGCTTTCGCCCAAGCTACAGGAACTACAGAAAAAACACAGCACAAACAAGCAGAAAATAAACGAAGAGATGCAAAAACTCTACAGGGAAGAGGGCATAAACCCCGCTTCCGGCTGTATATGGGGAATACTGCCCCTGCCGATACTGTTTGCACTCTTCCAAGCTATACGCCATCCTATTACAATGATGATGCAGGTTCCCGAATATCTCATTGCGCAAGGCGGAGAAATTTATAATAGGATTTATGAAACAGGATTTGTAAGCACAGTTGGAGAGTTTAACATTGAGCTGGACTGGGCGCAGCACATAGCCAGGCACTGGGAGTATTTTACTCAGTGGTATGAGCAGGGGCTGCGTGCTATTCAGTTTGAAATGGGCGGAGTGCTCAACTTAGGGCAGCAGCCCAACTGGCAGTTCTTCTGGTATGAAGGCACAATTTGGAGCGGTTCCGAGGCCAACTGGGTCGGGGGGCTGTTGCTGTTCTTGCTGCCGCTAGTTTCAGGTGCTGCGCAGTTTGTTTCTGCGGGGATTATGCGCAAAACACAGCCGGCACCCGCAATGCCAGCAGGGGCAGCCGAAGGCGCAGGCAAGCAAATGCAGACCATGATGATGCTAATGCCTTTGATGTCAGTATTTTTCGGATTTACCCTACCCGCTGCACTGAGCTTCTACTGGACAATCGGCACAGTGCTGCAAATATTCCAAGATTTATGGCTCAATAAGAAGTATACCAAAATTCTTGATGCCGAAGATGCTGAGAGAAATAGGATACGTGCTATTAAAGAGGCTGAAATAGAAGCCAAACGCATAGAAACTGAACGCAAAAAAGCTGAAGGCCTTGTTGAAAAGAATCCTAACAAATCCAAGCGCAAGAAGCAAATTGAAGAAAAGCAGGAGCGTCTTGAAAAAACTGTGCAGTGGCAGCGGAAAAATGCACCGCCATCCGAGACGGAAGAGGTGTACGAGCCCAGCAGAGTAGGAAAGAGGCGGTATGCCCGCGGCAGAGCCTACGAACCTGACAGATATCCAGATGCCGTCCCTATGAGCGGCGAGGGTGAATCAGAGATTGACGAAGAAGCAGTTGAAGCTACACTTCTAGCTTCGGGTGCAGTTGATGAGTATGGCAATGTAATTACTCCTGACGAAGCTCATGACTTAGATGAAGCAGTGGACTCCAGTGATAGCTACGGCAGCGAAGATCATGCTGACGGCGGTGAAGAGCACTATGAGGACTCTGATGAGAGCGTTGACGGCGATATACCGGAGCTGCCGGAAATGCCGGAAGTAAACAAGACAGAAGATGCGGATACCACAGTACGTTTTGAAACCACGCGGTTTGAAGAAGATAAAAAGGATTGATTTCCCCAAACAGGAGGAAGAACAATGATAAAATCTATTGAAATGTCAGGCAAAACAGAAGAGGAAGCCATTGAGGCGGCCCTTAGTCAGCTTGGACTTACGCGCGATGATGTATCTGTCGAAATAATTGAACAAGCAAAATCAGGTTTTCTCGGCCTGAAAAGTACACCTGCGGTTGTAAGGGTGTTATATGAGGTAAAAGAAGAGCGCACTGAAAAAGTCGAAAACTTCCTTACAGGGCTGCTTGAGCGCATGGATGTTGAGGCGAGCATAGAAATCAAGGATGAAACAGATTCGATAAGCGTTGTTCTCACAGGCAAGGAGCCCGGAGCTCTAATAGGCCGGCGCGGAGAAACCCTCGATGCGATTCAGCATCTGACAAACTATGTGGTAAACCGCGGAGCCTCAGGGAGAGTCAGAATTAACCTAGATGCGGAAAATTACAGAGCCCGCAGAAATGAAACTCTGGAAAGCCTGGCATCCAGGACGGCAGTCAAGGTTCTAAAATACCGCCGCAACATGACCCTTGACCCGATGAATGCTTACGAGCGCCACGTAATCCACGCCGCACTGCAAGAGCATGAGAGCGTTTCCACATATTCAGTCGGCAGCGAACCTAACAGGCGCATAGTTGTCGCTTACGGAAAAAATAGCGAAAATGCAGAAAAGGGCGGTCAATCCAATTACCGGGAATGGCGGTAAGCTACAAGCCTATTGACATCAGGAAGGAATAAAACAATGATTTTTGAAAAAATTAGAGATGCACTGGCCTCGCAGTTTGAGGTTGACCCCGAAAAAATCACGCCTGACACCGATATAATGGGTGACTTAGGCGCAGATTCTTTGGACTTGGTTGAGCTCATCATGACTTTAGAGGACGAGTACGGTGTCAGTGTGACAGATGAATCTGTTTACGAGCACAAGACTGTTGGCGAAATCGCCAACTTCATCGAGTCACTGATAAAATAGGCAATAGCCTGGAATTAATAATTGCTGTAGAGTAATCTGCAACCTGTATCTATTTCGATGTAGGGGCGATTATCAATCGCCCTAGGGCGGCTGATAGCCGCCCCTACAAAGATTTCCTGCATTTTCGGATTTTTGCCTACAGACATTTTTGGAGGTCGATTAACATTGAAAAAGTACGGACTAAATGAGCTTAGGGAAATGTTCCTCATATTCTTCGAGGAGAAAGGCCATCTCAGGCTGCCCAGCTATTCGCTGATTCCGCAAAATGACCCTTCCCTGCTGCTGATAAATTCAGGCATGGCTCCCATGAAAACCTGGTTTACAGGTGAGCAGGAGCCCCCCCGCAAGCGTGTGTGTACCTGCCAGAAGTGTATGCGCACCAGCGATATTGAAAACGTCGGCAAGACCTCACGCCACGGCACATATTTTGAAATGCTCGGCAACTTCTCTTTCGGCGACTATTTCAAAGTTGATGCCATAACATGGTGCTGGGAATTTCTGACCGAAAGGCTGGGGCTTGATGCAAACTTGCTGTATCCCTCGGTATACTGCAAACTTGCTGTATCCCTCGGTATACAATGACGATGCCGAGGCTTTTGATATTTGGCGGGATGTCGTAGGCCTCCCGCAGGAGCGTATCTACAAGCTCGGCAAGGAGGATAACTTCTGGGATCACGGCTCAGGCCCCTGCGGTCCATGCTCTGAGGTTTATTACGACAGGGGGAAGGAAACAGGCTGCGCAAACCCCGGTTGTGCACCGGGCTGTGAGTGCGACCGCTTTGTAGAAATTTGGAACAATGTATTCACCCAGTTTAGCAATGACGGTGAAGGTAACTACTCAGAGCTCAGCCAAAAAAACATCGACACAGGCATGGGTCTTGAGCGTTTGGCGTGTATCTGCCAAGGTGTCAGCAATATATTTGAAGTTGACACCATAATGAATATTATTCGGAAAGTTTCTGATATGACAGGGGTTTCCTATGGAAGCTCAGCCAAAACTGATGTTTCAATACGCGTCATAACCGACCATATACGCTCTTCCACAATGATGATTTGTGACGGGGTCATGATATCAAATGAAGGCCGTGGATATGTGCTGCGCCGCCTCTTGCGCCGCGCCGCGAGGCATGGCAGGCTGCTGGGCCTTGATGATATTTTCCTGCACAAGCTGTGCAAAACCGTTATTGACGAGAGCAAAGGGGCATATCCCGAACTCTCTGAGAAGCAGGAATATATTTCGCGCATAATCCGCATAGAGGAAGAAAACTTCGGCAAGACAATTGATGCGGGCACAGCGAAGTTAGGCACCCTAATTGAAGAGTGCAAATCTAAAGGTGAATCCACCCTGTCTGGTGCAGAGGCGTTTAAGCTCTATGACACCTATGGTTTCCCCTTTGACCTGACCCTTGAAATTCTTGAAGAGCAAGGGATGGGTGTAGATACCGCTGCATTTGACGAGCAAATGGAGCAGCAGCGGGTGCGTGCGCGCAAGGCCAGGGAAGAACTTGGCGACCTTGCTTGGGCAGGCATTGAACTCGGGCTGGACAATACCCCGACTAAATTTATTGGCTACGAGTCGTTAAGAGGCGATGGGAAAATCCTTGCCATAGTGGCACAAGGGGAGCTAAGTTCACGCATAACTGAGGGTGATGAGGGAATTATAGTCCTGGATGAAACTCCGTTTTATGCCGAAAAGGGCGGCCAGTCGGCCGACTTCGGCACAATAACCTTCAAGGATTCTGTATTTGATGTCACAGGGGTACAGGTGAGCAAGGGCGATAAATATCTGCACTACGGTAAAATCCGCTCAGGGGCTCTTGCCGTAAATGATAAGGTTTCTTCCGAAATTGACGCTGAGCGCCGACTTGCCATAATGCGCGCCCACTCGGCGACGCACCTGCTACATGATATACTCCGCGAAGTCCTGGGAGAGCATGTCACCCAGGCGGGTTCCCTGGTAGAACCTGACAAGCTCCGTTTTGACTTTACACACTTCTCAGCTCTCACAAAAGAAGAGCTCAGCGATATAGAGAGCCGTGTCAACGGGGAGATTCTGGCAGGCCATGAGGTGGATACTGAGGAAATGCCCATAGAGGATGCCAAAGCCTTGGGTGCCGTGGCGCTCTTTGGCGAGAAATACAGCGATATGGTGCGAGTAGTCGAAATGGGGAACTCAGTTGAGCTTTGCGGCGGGACCCACTTGGATAACACTGCCAAGACAGGGGCGCTTGCCATAACTGCCGAGTTTTCTGTGGCCTCAGGTGTGCGGAGGATTGAAGCCACCACGGGCAAGGTGACTCTGGAAGCTCTAAACGCCGCCCGCGCACAGCTTGCTGCGCTTACAGGGCTGCTCAAAGCCGGCTCGCCTGAAGAACTCCCGTCCAAGGTTGAGCAAAACATGCAGATGCTCCGCGAACTGCGCCAGAAACTGGATGCGGCGGTGTCGAGGGATGCAGGAAGCGAGGCCAAGAATATCTTAAATGAGGCTGTTTCAATCGGCGGCCTGAAAGTTATAACGAAGATAATGGAAGAAAACACCGATGCAGGCAAACTCAGGACTATGGAGGACACCTTGCGCGACATGGAACCCTGTGTCGTATCGGTTCTCGCATCGGCCGGGGATGAGAAGATAACTATAGTTGCAACCTGCGGCAAAACAGCCGTTGAAAAAGGCGTTAAGGCGGGGGATATAATCAAAGAGGTTGCAAAACTTTGTGGCGGCTCAGGGGGAGGCAAGCCCGATTTCGCGATGGGCGGCGGCAAGGATGCCTCGAAGCTAAATGAGGCTCTAGCGGCTGTTGAAGTTCTGGTAAAAGAAAAACTGGGGGTTTAGTAATGGACTGTATTTTCTGTAAAATCATCGCA